>JAITMY010000159.1 GCA_031290755.1 Prevotellaceae bacterium | reverse complement strand
TTGGAGGAAAGTCTCCTGCAACCTGCGGGGCACTTTATTCCATTGGAGGAAAGTCTCCTGCAACCTGCGGGGCACTTTCTGCCATTGGGGGAAAGCCTCTCGCAACCTGCGGGGCACTTTCTGCCATAGGGGGAAAGCCTCTCGTAACCTGCGGGGCACTTTCTGCCATAGGAGGGAAAAGTATTAGCTTTTTTTATGAGGTTTGGGAGGGAAGGGATAATTTAGTATCTTTGTGCAATGCAAAATTTTTCCGAATTTAAACGTTAACCCCTGAACTTACTTACGTATGAAAGTGCTTATTGTTGACGACGAGACGCCGGCGCGGGAGCTGATTCGCCACTACCTGGGGAGCTACCCGGAGGTGGAAGTTGTCGGCGAGGCTGACAACGGCTTTGAGGCCATCAAGCTGATGAAGGAGCTCGCCCCGCAGCTTGTTTTTATGGACGTGCAGATGCCCAAGCTCACGGGCTTCGAGGTGCTGGAGCTGGTGGAGAACCCGCCGGCGGTCATCTTCTCCACGGCCTACGACACGTTCGCCCTTCGCGCCTTCGAGCAAAACGCCATCGACTACCTGCTCAAGCCCTATTCGCGCCAGCGCTTCGACGCGGCGGTGCAGAAGGCGCTGGCCGGCGTGGCCACGGGGGCTGCGGTGGCCGCCCCGCCGCCCGAGGAGGAGGCTGCGCCGGTGGAGCACCTCACGCGCGTGGCCGTGAAGCGCCGCCAGCAGATTTACGTCATCCCGCTGCACGAAATCCGCTTCATCGAGGCCGACGGCGACTACGTGAAGGTGCACACCGCCAAGGGCGCTTTCCTGAAGGAAAAAACGATGAAGTACTTCGAGGAGAACCTGCCGCCCCAGCAGTTCATCCGCGTTCACCGCTCCTTCACGGTGAACGTGGACGAGGTGGCCAGCATTGAGCTGTACGAGAAGGAAACCTACCGCGTGCACCTCAAGAGCGGCGAGGTGCTGAAGGCCAGCGTGGGCGGCTACAAGGCGCTGAAGGCGCTGGTGAGGCTATAGGGGCGCCTCCGGCAGGCTCGCCCGCGAGGAGTTGCGGTACTCCAGCGGCGTGAGCTGCTCCCTTTTCTTGAAGAAGACCGAAAAGTACTCGGCGTTGTCAAAGTTCAGCATGAAGGCTATCTCCTTGACGGCGTACTGCGTTGTCCGCAGCAGGTCTTTGGCGCGTTGCAGCTTCAGCCCCTGCATGTACTGTAGGGGGGCCAAGCCGGTGTACTCGCGAAACATTTTGCGGAAGCACGAGTAGTTTAGCCCCACTTTTTCGGCGACGGCCTCGGGGGTGATGCCCTTTTCCACCTGCTCCAGCATGACTATCATGGCCTTATCCATTTTCAGCTTCATCCGCTCGTCCCGTACCCCCGCCCGCTTGCTCTTGGCGTAGGCCAGCCCCACCAGCAGGCTGGCCATGCCCGACAGCACCTGCTGGTAGCACGGTCGCTTGTCGTGGGCCACCTGCATGGCGTTGCGGTAGATGCGCACCAGCTCCTCGTCCAGCCCCACGCTGAGCAGCGGGCTGTCGGGCGAAAAGAAGTTTTGCTGCAAGCGCTGGTCCATCACCTCGCCCCGGAAGCCGATGAAGTACTCGTCCCAGCCCGTTTTTTCGGAGGGGTGGTAGCTGTGCCACTCGCCGGGGATGAGCAGGAACATCGTGCCCTCGTCCACCTCGGTGGGCGGCTGGCCCTTGGAGCGGAACTCCCCGCTGCCGTTGGTGATATACACCAGCTGAAATTCGTCGAGCACCCGCCCCCGCTCGGGGTAGAAGAAGTAGGCATCGGGGTGCCCCTTCGGTGGGTAGCGCTCGCCCGGGTTGACTTGCTGAAAGCCTACGGAGCATACCGTCAGGCCCCAGCCCATATCCTGCTCGCTGGCTACCAAGTAGCCAATGTTTTGGTTCGTTTTATGCTGGAAGTCCATGTTAAAATCAAAAAGTATAGCGATTAAATTATTCTTTTAAGCCCAACACTCTAAAATAGCTTACTTTTGCCGACGTAATTTTACGTTTAACAAACAAAACACCCGAAAGCCCATGAAGCCACTACACCTATTAGCCTTTGATCTCGGCGCCACCAGCGGGCGCTCCATGCTTGGAACGCTCAAAGATAGCAAATTTTCTTTACGGGAGGTTACGCGCTTCCCCAACGCCATGTTCTCGCTGCACGGCAAGAGCTACTGGAACATCTTCAGCCTGTACGACGAGCTGAAAAAAGGCATCGCGGCCTGCGTGAAGGAGGGCGTGGCGCTCGACGCCGTGGGCATCGACACGTGGGGCGTGGACTTCGCCCTGCTGGACAGCCGCGGCGACTTCCTGAGCCTGCCCCGCGCCTACCGCGACCCCTACACGCAGGGCATACAGCCCAAGTACTTCGAGCGCATCTCCTCCAAGGCGGTGTACGAAAAAACGGGCATACAGTTCATGGACTTCAACAGCCTGTTCCAGCTCTTTGCGCTGAGCCGCGAGCTGTCGCCGGTGCTGGCCGCCGCCAAGTCGCTGCTGTTCATGCCCGACGCGCTGACCTACATGCTCTGCGGAAAAAAGATATGCGAGTACACCATCGCCTCGACCTCGCAGCTGCTGAACCCCCGCACGAAGCAGATAGAGGCCTCGCTGCTGGAGGCAATGGGCCTGTCGGCCTCGCTGCTACAGCCCATCACGCAGCCGGCCACGGTGGTGGGCACGCTCACCGAAGAGGTGCAGCGCGAAACCGGCGCAGGGCCGGTGCCCGTGGTGGCCGTGGCAGGGCACGACACCGGCTCGGCCATTGCCGCCGTGCCCGCCGACAGCGAGCGCTTTGCCTACCTGAGCTCCGGCACGTGGTCGCTCATGGGCATTGAGGTGAAAGAGCCTATCATCAACGACAGCTCGTTTGCCCTGAACTACACCAACGAGGGCGGCGTGGAGGGCACCACCCGCTTCCTGAAGAACATCACGGGCATGTGGCTCCTTGAGGAGTGCCGCCGCGAGTGGGCCAAGGCCGGCAGCGCCACCGGCTACGCCGAGCTGACGGCGCTGGCCGAGGCCTCGCCGTTCCGCAGCGCGGTTGACCCCGACGACCCCTCGCTGGCCAAGCCCGCCAGCATGACCGCCGCCATAGCCGACTGCTGCCGGCGCACGGGGCAGCCCGCCCCCGCCACGCAGGCGGAGTTTGCCCGCTGCATCTTTGAGAGCCTCGCCCGCAAGTACAAGCTGACCCTCGAAAACCTAAAGGCGCTGGCGCCCTTCGCCATCGAGCGGCTGCACGTGATTGGGGGCGGCTCGCAGAACGCGCTGCTCAACCGCCTCACCGAGGAGGCCATTGGGCTGCCCGTGGTGGCTGGGCCGGTAGAGGCCACCGCCATAGGCAACATCATGCTGCAAGCCAAGGCGCTGGGCGCCGTGGGCAGCCTGAGCGAAATGCGGGGAATTATCAGGCAATCGCTGTAGCGGCAGAAGGCCTTCTGCCACCTCCATCCATCGCTTCCATCGCCTCCAGCACCACCGAGGCGGCCTTGTCGGAGGGCATCATGCCCTCCGGCTTGAGCTGCGCGAAGTAGCGCTGCGCCGCGGCCACCTGCGCCTGCGCCGCCTCCGGCTGCTGCATGAGCGCCAGCGCCGCGGGGTAGATAAGGTCGGCGCGGCAGCGGGACAGGGTGAACTCCGGAATGACAAACTCGCTGGCCATGATGTTGATGAGGTTGGCGTACTTGGTCTTGACAAGGAGGTCGGCCACGCGGTTCGTGAGCGGGTTGAACGTGTAGGCGATGACGTGGGGCACCCCGCAGGTGGCCAGCTCAAGCGTTACGGTGCCCGAGGCGGCTATGGCAAAGCTGCTGGCGCGGAAGGCGTTGTAGCGCTCGCGCTGCCCCACGATGATGCAGTGGGGCGTGGGCATGTCGGCAAAAGCCCGCTGCATTTCGGGAGCGATGGCCGCCACCGAGGGCACCACCACAAACAGGTCGGGGAAGTGCCCCGCGAGGCTGCCCACCACGCTCTTGAACACCGGCGCCAGCCGCTTCACCTCGCTGCTGCGGCTGCCGGGGAGCACGCAGAGCAGCGTGCCCCGAGGTGGGATGCCGTGCTGCACCTTAAACGCCGACAGGTCGTCGGTGAGGCCTGCCAGCTGCTCCACTATCGGGTGCCCCACGAAGTCGCAGCGCAGGCCGTACCTCTCAAAGTAGGGCGGCTCGTAGGGCCACAGCGCCATGAGGCGGTCAATGAGCTTGGCGGCGGTGCGGGCACGCCCCTTCTTCCACGCCCACACCTGCGGGGCCACGTAGTTGACCACCGGAACGGCGCTGCCCCGCCGCCTCAGGCGCCCAAGGATAGCGCTGACAAAGCCCCAGCTGTCCACCGTAACCAGCACCGCGGGCTGCCGCGCCTCAATGTCGGCCACCACCTGCCGCACGCGCCGCAGAATGAGCGGCAGCTTAGGCGCCACCTCCATGAGGCCCATCACCGACGTTTCGGCAATGCTGAACAGGCTCTCGAAGCCCAGCGCGGCCATCGTTTCGCCGCCCACGCCGGCAAAGCGGATGTCGGGGCGCTGCCGCCGCAGCGCCTGTATGAGGCGCGAGGCAAGCACATCGCCCGAAGGCTCGCCGGTAACAATGTAGGCTAAATTTTTCATACCTTTGTCAAAAATCTTGAGCGAATTATGCTACTTCTTTCAAATGCAAAAATAAACCTTGGGCTGCACGTGGGGCAACGGCGCCCCGACGGGTTTCACAGCATCGAAACCGTGTTCTTCCCCATCGGCTGGAGCGACCTGCTGGAGGCGCTCCCCCACCCCAACGCGCTAACGCTGCGCTGCACCGGCCTGTGCGCCTGCGCGGAGCAGGAAAAAAACCTGTGCGCAAGGGCGTTCCGCCTGCTGCAAAGGGACTTCGGGCTGCCGGGCGCCGACATCTTCCTGCACAAGCAAATCCCCGTTGGCGCGGGGCTTGGCGGGGGGTCGGGCAACGCGGCCTTCACGCTGCGGATGCTCAGCGAGCTGTTTCGCCTCGCGCTTTCGCCCGCGCAGCTGGCCGCCTACGCCGCGCAGCTGGGCAGCGACTGCGCCTTTTTTGTTTACAACACCCCCATGCTGGCCACGGGGCGCGGCGAGGTGTTGCAGCCCGTGGCGCTAAGCCTGTCGGGCTACGAGCTGCTGGTGGTGAAGCCCGCGCTAAGCGTGAGCACCGCCGAGGCCTACGCCAGCATTGCGCCCCACCCCGCGCCCCGCGCTGCGCTGAGCGCCGTGGTCAGCCAGCCCGTAGCCTGCTGGAAACACACCCTGATAAACGACTTTGAGGAGGGAATATTTGCAAAATACCCCCTCCTCAAAGACATAAAAGCCGAGCTGTACGGCGCCGGAGCGTGCTACGCCGCCATGTCCGGCAGCGGGTCTGCCCTGTTTGGCATTTTCAGCGCCATCCCCTCCGGCCTCGCGGAGGCCTTTAGCAGAGAGGGCTGCGCTACCTTTCGGCAGTCGTTCACGCCAGCGGGCTAAGTATTCTCCGGCCTCAGCTTGCGCACGGTTATGCCGGTTTGCCACATTTCGCTTTCGCGCAGCGTCTTCAATTCGGCGTTGAGCTTGTCGCGGTAGTCGGGTGCGCTGCACGTGTCGATGGTGCGCTTGGCCTCCGCGCCGGTGGCCACGCTCTTGTACAGCTCCTCGAACACGGGCAGGGTGGCGGCGTAAAACTTGTGCCGCCAGTCCAGCGCACCGCGCTGCGCCGTGGTCGAGCAGTTGGCGTACATCCAGTCCATACCGTTTTCGGCCACCAAGGGCATGAGGCTTTGCGTAAGCTCCTCCACCGTTTCGTTGAAGGCCTCGCTGGGCGAGTGCCCGTTTTTGCGGAGCACATCGTACTGCGCCTGAAAAACGCCCTGTATGCAGCCCATCAGCGTACCGCGCTCGCCCGTGAGGTCTGAGTACACCTCCCGCTTGAAGTCGGTTTCAAACAGGTAGCCCGACCCCACGCCGATGCCCAGCGCGATGCACCTGTCGAGGGCGCGGCCTGTGGCATCTTGGTAAACGGCGAAGCTGGAGTTCAGCCCCTTGCCGGCCACGAACAGGCGGCGGAGCGAGGTGCCCGACCCCTTGGGCGCCACGAGTATCACGTCGATGTCCTTGGGCGGCACGATGTGCGTTTGCTCGTTGAACGTGATGCCGAAGCCGTGCGAAAAGTACAGCGCCTTGCCCGCCGTGAGGTGCGGCTTAATTTTCGGCCATGCGTCTATTTGCCCCGCGTCGGAAAGCAGGAGCTGGACAATGGTGGCCTTCTGCACAGCCTCCTCAATGTCGAACAAGGTCTTGCCGGGCACCCACCCGTCGGCAACGGCCTTGTCCCAGCTCTTGCCGCTCTTGCGCTGCCCAACAATCACGTGGAAGCCATTGTCGCGCAGGTTGAGCGACTGCCCCGGCCCCTGCACCCCGTAGCCGATAACGGCTATCGTCTCATTTTTAAGCACCTCATGCGCTTTTTCCATAGGAAATTCGCTCCGCGTTACCACGTCTTCCGTAACGCCTCCAAAAGTAATTTTTGCCATTGCTGAAATAAATTTAAGTAGTTAACTAATAAAGCGTGCGAAGGTAGGCATTTAATTGATAATTGGCAACAAAAAAAATAAAAAATTCTGCCCTTGTCCATTTTTTTTCCATACCTTGTAAAATATTTTCTTCGCTCATTTGTCTTCTACAGTAGAGACGTCTTTTAAAAGGAATTGAAGTATCGCTATTAAAACAAAAGAAAATGAAAAAAGGAATGAGCAAGCTCAGCAGCATCCGGACGGAGTACGTTTGGGCAAACCCAAAAAAATGTGCAGCGTGCTGGCAGTGCGTCGGCTCCTGCCCGCGGCAGGCGATTGGCAAAGTATCGTTTTTGTGGCACAGGCACATTGTGTTTAAAAATGCAGAGCGCTGCATGGGGTGTAAAAAGTGTATCAAAGTTTGCCCCTATGGGGTATTTAGCGAGGAAATGCCCGACGTGCTGGGCAGGTTTGTAAAGCAACCGTTTTTGTAAAGTGTAACCATTTAAAGTAAAAATCAGCATGAAAACACATTTCAAATTTTTAGTAGGCCTAACCGTTGCGCTGTCGGCGTTTAGCGCAGCCGTAATGTTGTTGTGGAACGCTCTCGTTCCCTCCATTTTTGGGTTCGCTGCCATCGGGTTTTGGCAAGCGCTGGGGCTACTTTTCCTTGCCCGCATACTCTTTGGCGGCATGGGAGGCGGCAGAAGGCTCCCTATGATGGTGGGCGATTTCTTTGGGCGAAACCCCATCCACGACAAGTGGATGAAGATGACGCCCGAAGAGCGCGAGGTGTTTATTCACAACCGCCACCGGGGGCATCACCACCACCGGAGGCATGACTTCGGCGGCGAGTTCGGGCACGACTTTTTCAGCGCGGGCGAACCCGATAAAAAAGAGGAGCATGCCTGAAGCAAGCAGCCATCAGCTCGAAAAGCTGGTTGCAGCCTACCAGCCGCAGCTCAAATCCTTTATCCGCCAGCGGGTGAAGAGCAAGGAGGATGCGGAAGATATTCTGCAAGACGTTTTTTACCAGCTGGCCAAAGCTACGGGCAGCGCCCTGAACCCGATTGAGCAGGTGTCGGCGTGGCTGTACCGCGTGGCCCGCAACGCGATTATCAACAAGGGGCTAAAAAAGCGAGAGGCAGCGCTCCCCACCTACTACGATGATGACCGCGACGAGGACGTGCTGAAAGATTTCTCCGAAATCCTGTTTAGCGACGAAACCTCCGCGCCATCGCCCGAAACAGAATACCTGCGCTCGCTGGTCTGGACAACGCTGGAGGCCGCCCTCGCGGAGCTGCCGCCGGAGCAGCGCAAGGTATTCGAGCTGTCGGAGCTGGATGGCATTCCGGTCAAGGAGATTTCCAAGGCAACAGGGGTGGCGGTCAGCACGCTGCTGTCGCGCAAGCACTACGCCGTGCTGCACCTGCGCAAGCGGATGGGGCAGCTGCACGACGAGATCCTTTACGCATAGCGTACCAAAATAAAGTGGCAGCTCAGGGCAAATATAACTTTTGATGTTTGAGGCGAATGTCTTTAGGCGAACATCCGTATGCCATATTTTTTTATTTGCGATACAATAGGCGTGTTCTCATTAAATTCGCGCGGCGCGTACACGTGCGGCTCTATAATGGTTTCTTCGCCTTTGCGCAGGGTCATTAGGCGCACTTCGGTGGCAAAAGAAATGGTATTTTCGGGCAGCACGAGCGCAATATCAATATCGCTGTTTTCGCCAAATGTGCCTTTTGCGTAGGAGCCAAAAAGCCATGCGCTCAAAACAGGAATATTGTTTTGCCGCACTTTTGCCAAGTACTTTTGGCTTATTTCAATAGCGTTGTTTTTATCCATTGCTGTATGGTGGTGATATTTTTAATCCATTCAGTGGCAAATTCTTTGGTGCAGATGAGCGGCGGCAATTCAGCTTTTGCCTGCACGTAAAACGCCTTGAGCAGCTTCTCCACCACCAAATGCCCCATAAACAAAGCCCAATGGTAGTGCCGTGTGGCAAACATATCGGTCATGGCTTGGTAGTCGTCATCTGCGCTTGCTACCCAGTGCGCAACATACGTATTTACGTCAAAATGTTTTTCCATGTTCAGTGGTTAATAATCCCGCCGAGCGGGGGAACAAATTCAGCGCCGCCTTTTACTCATCAAGCACGCACCTGATGCCTATGCTGGCCGAATCAATATAGCTGTGATTAGTGAAAATTTGGCACCTTACAGAAAGCCGCCCAGATGAAAGATTATCCCTAAAAAGCGTCAGCCCTTTATACTCGCCATTTGCCTTAAACCAAAAGCTGACCCCCTCGCCGCCCGCCGCAATGCCAAAAACGCTTGCCAGCTTTGCGGCGTCTTTGTCAAATACTTTTATCAAGCTGGCCACTTCATTTTCATTGGGCAGCCGCCATCCGCTGGGCATTT
The DNA here is from genome assembly GCA_031290755.1 of Prevotellaceae bacterium. Classification (GTDB taxonomy): domain Bacteria; phylum Bacteroidota; class Bacteroidia; order Bacteroidales; family UBA932; genus JAITMY01. The sequence goes on along the minus strand of JAITMY010000159.1, from coordinate 9,699 downwards.
TTGAGGTTGCCTCATCCCACTTAAATCGCCTATCGCCATCTTTTGTGGCTATGGCCTGCCTGGCCCAAACGGTTCCTGCAATTTCTACCCCGTGGCCAACGGAAAGTACTTTTTCTCTTATCTCTGCCCGCTTTGCCCCCGCTGATTTTCCGGTAGAAACTAACCTCAAAACGCCATTGGCGTGGCTTGTTGCCAAGTAAATATAGTCCCCCAGCCCAACGAGCGAGGCATTCGCTTCCAATATTTTCAGCTCTTCGGGGGTAGGGATGCGCCACGTATTGCGCCCGTGCGAGTTTTCGGCGTTGAGGATTGCGATAGCCGATAGCGGATGCCGCTCGAAGTCTCCCAAATCTTCGGGGTAAACCCACAAATACCCCAGCAGGTGTATGGGCTTTGGCTGCCTGAGCGTTGTCCTGTCAGGCTCAGGCTTACCGGCAGAAGCCGCCCTGTACCTGTCAACGTAGGCTGCCTTTTCGATAGGGGGCAGGCTTTGCTGAGCAGCAGTGGCCTTGCCTTGCCCGTTTGCATTTTGGGCTGCAAACATCGCGGTTACTACCACCGCCGCCGCTAATACTTTTTTCATGTTGACGTAAATTAAGTGGTAAGCGCCCCCGGCCGCCGCCGTGCGGCTTTGCCGGGGGCTACTCACGCTCGAACCTCTCGGGCTGGGGGGCGGCGCAGCCCGCAGGGGCTTAGCGGGTGCGCCCCCCAGCAGGGCGCAGCGGGCGGCAGGCTAACTTATCACCACCGACTCCGTGGCCCCCTCCGGCCCCTCCTTGCCGTGCGCGTTCGAGTAGCGGGCGTACACGTGCGCCTGCTTCCCTTTCTGCGACATGTGGAACTCCAGCACGTGCTTGTTGTCCGACCCAAAGTCGCGCTTGTGGAATTCGTCCTCCTGCTCCGGCTCCTTGTCAATGTCCGTAACGGCCACGTAAAGGAAGCTGCCGGCGGCGTGCAGCGGGCTTTTGAGCTTGCCCGTGGCGCTGTCGAGCACGTGCGCCTCGAAGCGGAACGCCCCCACGCGCGTAAGCGTTACCACGGGGATGGCCTCGGGCACGCCCACGGGGGTGCGCGCGCCGTCGCCGCGCTTAATGCCGAACACCTCAAGGTCGGCGGCGGAAACCCGCTCGTTGTAGCGGATGCTGCCGTTGAGGAACCCGCGCCAAGCCGGCTCCAGCGCCTTGCGAGCCTCGTCGCGCTCGCGCCGGTGCCCCGTGGTGGCCGTCTCGGGGTTGGACGCCAGCGCCTCGGCGTCAATGAAGCGGCGGTAAACCGGCTCAAGCACCACCATTTTGTCGAAGCCTACGCCGTACTGCTCGGCGCTCTCCCGCGCCTTTTTGTAGGCGACTTTGATGTACTCCGTAAACTGCGAAGTACCGGCTGGAATGAAATTCTTTCCCATAATGCTAAACTTTTGAATGGTTAATAACTATTTATAAACTTGAACTTTAGCGATACGCCTATGGAAAACCCGCAGGCGAATATGAACTTTTGCGAGACATCTATGAACTTTTCATAGACGCCTATGAGCTTTTGCGAGACGTCTATGGAGCTTTCATAGACGTCTGTGAACTTTTGCGAGGCGTCTATGAGCTTTTCATAGACGCCTATGAGCTTTTGCGAGACATCTATGAGCTTTTCATAGATGTCTATGAGCTTTTGCGAGGCGCCTATGGAGCTTTCCATAGGCGGAATACGGGGGTGAAGGTAGCAATTATTTTGGAGCGTGCAAGTTTTTTTGCAAAAAAATCTTTTTATTTAGCTGATATTTTCTGCCTTTCGTGGCGCCTTCTGAGCTCAGTATGCCCAAATTGACAAAAGTGGCAAAGTATTTTTTTACGCTCTCTGCCGATTTGTTGGTCAGCAGCTGTGCGTGGTAGCTATCTATTGACCCGTTGTTTTCGAGAAAGCCGATGATACTTTTCAGAAATTCCAGCTCTGCTTTTTTCAGCTTATCGGTAATTATTTCGGGAAGTATATCGGTAATTTTTCTTACAGGGAGTTCCTTTATGGTTTTCAAAATCACTTCGAGCATAAACTCAATAAACGCGCCCGAGTCGGCAGTGTTTTCGCTCTCGCCAAGCACACGGTAGTACTCCTGCTGATTTTCGTAAATAACAGTTTCGATAGGGATCCATGCAAAAATCTCGTGCCACCGGCTCAGCACAAGCGTTTGCCACAGGCGCCCCATTCGCCCGTTACCATCGTCGAACGGATGAATAAATTCTATTTCAAAGTGCACCACCGCACTTTTTATCAATGGGTGAACGTCTGTTTTGTTAGCCCAATCAAAAAGGTCTGCTATCAAATTGGGGACAAAAGACGGATTTGCTCCAAGATGAGTAATTCTGTTGCCGTCAAACACTCCCACATTTCCTGACCGAAATTTGCCCGTACTTTTCACCAAATCGAGGGTCATGTACCCGTGCGCGGAAAGAAAATCTTTTACGCTGTAAGGGTTGAATGTCAGTATTTTCTCATACGCCTCGTAAGCGTTTTTCACTTCTTTTATTTCTCTTGGATTGCCAAGTACCCGTTTCCCGTTAATTATGTCGGTAATTTGCTCCACCGAAAGCGTGTTGCCTTCAATTGCCGTGGACGACTGGATAGAGCGAATGCGGTTTACCTTGCGCAGGTGCAAATTACGCTGGTACTCGCCCGCTCCCTGAATTTTGCCGATATGCTCGGATATGTCGGCAAGCAGGTTGGTGGTTCGCGTTGTCAATGTAAATGGAGGTTGGCTGCTCATTGTTTTTAGTTTTTTATCTTTTCCACTTCACTATTTCACTGTTAAAGTTCTCCGTAAAACCGTGGCAAAGGTAGCACAAATGCTGAATGCTACGCAAAGCCTGCCTAAATATTTTTCCCCCCGCTTGCGCGTAGTTCAGCTATTTTACATACCTTTGCGCCGACGTAACGAAAAAATAAAGTAGCATGCTTTTTAACTCTATCACCTTCGCCCTCTTTCTGCCGGTAGTCTTTGCGCTCTACTGGCTTGCGCTCCGGCGCCACCTGAAGCTGCAAAACCTGCTGCTGGTGGCGGCCTCCTACGTTTTCTACGGCTGGTGGGACGGGCGGTTCTTGCTGCTCATTGCGCTGACCAGCTTTTGCAGCTATGGAAGCGGCCTTTTGATACAAAAAATTTATAATAAGTTAATTACCCCCCCCCCCCATTTATTAAATAACGCTAAACTTATCTTAGCTGCAAACATTGTCCTTAACCTCGGCATCCTTGCCGTTTTCAAGTACTTCAGCTTCTTTGCCGAAAGCTTTGCCGCGGCCTTTGCAGCGGTAGGCGTTCACCTGCAACCGTGCACGCTCGGCATTATTCTTCCGGTCGGCATTTCGTTCTACACGTTTCAGGCGCTCAGCTACTCGATTGACGTTTACCGCAAAAAGATAGAGGCGAGCCGCGACGTTGTTGCCTTCTTCGCCTTTGTGAGCTTCTTCCCCCAGCTGGTGGCCGGCCCGATAGAGCGGGCGGCCAACCTTCTTCCGCAATTCTACGTGAAGCGCAAGGCCGACTACAAAGTTTTCCGCGGCGCGCTGCTGCTCATGGCGTGGGGATTTTTCAAAAAGCTAATGATTGCCGACCGCTTGGCGATTTTTGTCGATAAGGTTTACGGCAACGCTCCTGCCGCCGAAGGCTTGCCGCTGGTGGTGGGGGTTTTGTTTTTTGCCTTCCAGCTCTACCTTGACTTTTCGGCGTACTCCGACATTGCCATTGGCACGGCGCGGCTGTTTGGCTTCAGCTTGATGACGAACTTTAAGCGGCCATATTTAAGCGCTTCGTTCGGAAACTTCTGGAAGCGCTGGCACATTTCGCTTTCGTCTTGGTTTCAGGACTACGTATATATTCCGCTCGGGGGAAGCCGCAGGGGGAAAGCTCGAACAATGGTCAATGTTTTGATTGTGTTTGCCGTGAGCGGCCTGTGGCACGGCGCCTCATGGAACTTTGTGGTTTGGGGAGCGCTCAACGCGCTGTTTATGGTTGCGCTCGATCCGCTTTTGGCGCGATTGCCAAGGAAGGGCGCCGTTAGCCGGTGCTTCCGAACCCTTTTTGTTTCGGCGTGCTGGGCCTTGTCGCTGGTGTTCTTCCGCGCAAAAGGTTTCGAGGCCGCGCTGGATTGCTTCCGCCACCTGAGCTTTTCCAACGTGGGAGGCATAGCCAGCTTTGGCTTAAATGCCGCCGAGCTGAAGCTTTCGCTCATCCTGATAGGCATCCTGCTGCTGAAGGAAATGGTTTGGGAGCGGGACGAAGCCCTTGTCCCGAAGTACTTCTACAGGATACCGCCTGTTTTCCGCTTGATTTTTTACGTTGCCTTTGTGCTCGCCCTTGTTTACTTTGGGCAATACGGCAATGGGAACGAAAATTCGTTTATTTACTTTCAATTTTAGCGTATGAAAAATAGGCAAAAGAAGAAGCCGGCAGCCGGCAAGCCGCAGGCGCGGGCTGCGGCGAAGAAGCCGATGCGCTGGACAGCGTTTTTCGTGAAGCTGGCGGTGATTTTTGCCGCTGTGGTGCTGGTGGTGATTTACACCGACCACAAAGGATACTTCGTTGCCGACCCAAGCAACAACCACATCGACCGCAAGTGGAAATCGTTTTACACGTTTACCAAAACAAGGAACGCCGACGTAATCTTGCTGGGCAATTCGCACGTAGTAACAGGCGTAGAGCCTTACATCTTGTCGGATGCGCTTGGCTGTAGCTGCTTTATTTTGGCGCAGTCGGGGGTAAATATAAAAGATTGCTGGTTTCAGCTTAGCGAAGCCCTCGAGCACACCGAGCCAAAGCTTGTAATCATAGAAACTTTCAGCATCGACGGGAACGAAGCGTTTGAGGAAAATATAGTTCCGCTAACGCAAAGCTTTGAAGCGCACAAAGACGTGGCTCGCAAGCTGCTGGCCATGCCCGCGATGTTCAGGGCAGACAGCTGGGTGCAGGCGTGGTCGCCCACCATTCGCAACCATTCCTTCCTGCTGACCGACACGGCGCGGATACGCTTCAACAGAAAAAATCCTGCTCGCCCGCAGCCCTACAAGCTTGATCTGGGAAGGTTTGCCCGCTTCACAAGCGGGCTGACCGACTCCACCATCGCCTTGTACGACAGCTTGGGGGCGCCCAGTAAAGGCGCAGCGTTTCACGTTTCGGAGTATGCAGAAAAATACCTGAAAAAAGTGATGAGCCTGTGCGAGGAAAGGAACATTCCGGTGCTTTTCCTCACCGTTCCCATGTACTACAAGCACGTTGACCGCTACGACGCATGGCAGGCAACGATGGGCGAAGCGCTGCAAAAGTATCCCAACGCAGCGTGGCTTGACTTGCAGCAACCCTACGACACGCTGCTGTTCACCAAAGAGGCTTTTGAAAACACCTACGAGAGCAACCAACATTTATCTAACCTTGGCATGACCTATGTTGCGTACAAGCTAGCCGCTTACGTACACGAAAACTACGAATTGCCCGACCGCTCAAAAGAAGCTGCGTGGATTGCCGATTTCAAAAGCACCGACCACTTTGTTTTCAACCAAAATGTTGCAGCGGGCACGAAAGACTGGGTTGCTATTGTAAGGGATTTGGCATTGGGAGCGCTTCATATAAGGGAGCTGCTTGTAAAAGAGGTGGAGGGCGCCAACCAGCTAATTATCAAAATCGACAATAATCCCTCGCTATTGTCCTCCATTCAAGTAGTGCTCGAATTAGAACATCAAAATCAACGAATTACAGCCCCTATCGAAATGTTCCCCTTCAAAGAAGTGTTTCCGCCATCCCACAAAGTTTATACCGCAAACCTGCGAAAGGATGTAAAAGTTTTGGGAGTAGTAAGCCTGAAGTAACTCGGATATTTGCTTTGTAGCGGGTGCCGCTGCGCAAAGATAAAGCCACCTATAAATCAACTTATTTATAGGTGGCTTTGTGACCACGGAGGGATTCAAACCCACGACTTTCAGAACCGGAATCTGACGTTCTATTCAGCTGAACTACGTGGCCTTTTTGTCAGCGCAAAGGTAACTTTTTTGTTTCACATAAAAAAGTCAACGCGCAAAAAATAACGTTGGCGGCCTATCTTTTTATCCTTAACATGCACGGCATCACAGCTTATACACGCTACGGGTCAGCGGGATTTTCGTTCCCTTGCTCCAAATCTTCACCACGTAGTAGCCCGTGGCGTACAGGCTCATGTTAATCGTTAAGCGGGCGCCCTTAGGGATGGGCATCAGGCTGGCAAACACCTGCTCGCCGGCGTTGCTGAATATCTTCACCTGCTCAATATCGCACGCATCGCAGAGCACGTTCAGCGTGGACTCTACCGGGTTGGGGTACAGCCTTGGCTGCCCCTTGCTGCCGTCGCTTTTGCCCTCGCTGTCCAGCCAATTTAAAGCAGCCAGCGAGTCCACCGGCTGCGATTCTTCTTGCCCGTAAGCCTTCGACAGTACGGCGAGAAGCAGCATCCCTGCTATGATAATTTGACGTTTCATGCTTTCCAAAGATTTACTTGTGTAAAGATAGCCGTTTTTTTTAATAAAGCAAACTTTTTGCCCATTTTTTTTATTTTATTTTTACTGCTGGGGATTCACGTTGCTGCAATGCTCCAGCACGTAAGTGTTTTCGCCGCTTTTGGTGGTAATGGTAACGTTTTTAAAGGAAAAATCAGCGGCGTAGTCAGCGTAAAAGCCCTCGTGCGCGGTGATGCTGATGTCCTCGAGCGAAAAATCGTGCACCGGCTGCGAGGGCAGGCCGCGCAGATAGGCCGCCCGCTTTGCGCCACGGCAGCGTATGTTTTTCAGGAACACGCCCCCGAAGTTTGGTATTTTTTCGTTCGAAGCCTGCCGCGCCGCGTCGGTGCGCGAAACGCCGGCGGGAACGTTCAGGTAGTAGGTGTCCACGTGAATGGCGTCGTCCGCAATGTCGGCCATGTAGATGTTGTGAATGTGCACGTTCGTTACCGCGCCGCCGCGCCCGCTGTTGCTTTTCATGCGAATGCCCACGTCGGTGCCAAGGAAGCTACAGTCGGTTACAAACACGTTGGCCACGCCCCCGTTGGTGTTGCTGCCAATCACAAAGCCGCCGTGGCCGCGGTAAACGTTGCAGGCGGCAACGAGCACGTTTTCCACGTAGGGCTGCTTGTCGGGGGTGTCGCCGCTGGATTTGAGGCAAATGGCATCGTCGCCGGCGCTCACCTCGCAGGCGTAAACCACCACGTTGCGGCTGGCGCTAATGTCAATGCCATCGCCGTTTTGCGCCCACCACTCGTTGAATACCGAGATGTGGCGAATAGTTACCTCGTTGCAGCTGTTGGGGTAGAGCATGAAGTTGGGCGAGTTGCGCAGCGCTACGCCCTCTACCAGCACGTTTTGGCAACTTTTGAGCATGACCATGTAGGGGCGGCTGTCCTTTTTTTTCAGCGCCTCGGTAGGCCACCAAACGTCGCCCTCGTCAGAGAGCACCCCGCCGCGCTTGAGGAAGTCCTTCCACTGCGCCTCGGTGGCTTTGCTCTTCTTCAGCGGTCGCCACGCTTCGCCCGCGCCGTCAATAACGCCGCTGCCGGTGATGGCCACGTTCTTCAGCTTCGTCCCGCTGATGAGCGCCCGCGGTCTGCCACCCTCGTCGGCGTAGAGCTGGTGCTCGCCCGAGAACAGCAGCAGCGCGGCCTGCTCCACGTGCAGGTTCACGTTGCTGCTGAGGTCAATGGGGCCGGTGAGCCACATGCCGGCGGGCACTACCACCCGCCCGCCGCCCTGCGCGGCGCAGGTGTCAATGGCTGCCTGAATGGCTTTAGTGCACAGGGTTTGCCCGTCGCCCACCGCGCCGTAGCGGGTGATGGCGTAGGCTTTGTCGGGAAAAGTGGGGAGCGTGGGGGCGCTCATCCTGAACGGCGCCTCGCTGAGGTACTGCTCTACCGTTTTCTCCTGCGCCAGCGCACTCACCGCGCAGGCAAAAGCCGCCATCGTCAGCGCAGGTAGCCTAAAAATTTGCAGTAAGTTTTTCATCTGTCAGCAAGGTTAAGTTTATCAATAGTTCATCGTTGCTCCGGCGCCGCTGACGGCGTTGCCCACCACGCCCTGCACCTGCGAGGCCTCAATGGTGGTCAGCGCGTAGCCCGCCGTGGCGTAGGGGTTCCACTTCGCCGCGCCTTGGTAGCCGGACAAGGCGGCCACCTCATCCGGCGTGTCGCAGCCTGAGGTGCCGGCGGTGTGGTTCTGCTCAAAGGTGCAGCTAAAGGTGTCTCCGGAGTTGTTCGTAACGGGATTTTTCACGCCCACGTAGGCGTTTTTGTCCACGTAGAGGTCGGCCTTGTAGCCGGCGCGGGTGCAGTACTTGGCCACCGAGCTGGTAAACAGGTTATTCACGAGGTGCACTTGCCCAAAGCGCACGCGGGGCATACGCTCCACGCAGCCCTCGTCCCACCAGCAGTACTGAAACGTGATTTTCAGCCGCCCCTCGTCGCCGGTGTCGCTATTGGACGAGCCGATGAGGTTGCAGTAGCGGTGGTCGTCCGAGCCGCCGCTGCCGCCTGCCTTGGGCGGCTTCAGGTAGCGGAAGCGGCACCACGTTACGGCAACGTAGCTGGTTTGACTCTTGATGTCGAAGCAGCCGTCCACCCCGTCCTGAAACTCGCAGTGGTCAACCCAGCTGTTGGTTACGCGGTCGAAGCACAGCAGGTCGTTCCCGTCCGTATCGTAGGCGCCGGGGACTTCAAAGATGAGGTTGCGGATGATGATGTTGCTGCAATTTTTCACGGTGAGGATGCCCGAGCCGCTTTTGGTTTGGCCGTCGGAAACCAGCCGCGCCCCCTTTAGCCCGACGATAGTTTTGTCCGACCTGTTAGCAGTTATCATTCCGCCGACGGGGATAGCGATGGCGCCGCTCACGTAGATGACCTCCGCGCTGCCAGAGGCAAGGCGATCCTTCAGGTCGGCGTAGGTGCTAACGGTGTCGGGGGTTGCGCTGCCGCCGCCGGTAACGCTGCCGCCCACCGTAGCCCAGCCCGGCGGCGTGGCAGCGGTGGGAATAGTGTCGCGGGGGATAGTATCGTGGGGAACAGTGTCGTAGGGAATAGTATCGCGAGGAATAGTGTCGTGGGGGATGCTATCGCCGCCTATGATGATGGGTGCGGCACCGTCAGCCCTATCCCCGGTGCCGCAGGAGAGAAGACCCAGAAGCAGCAGCACGCTGCCGATTAAGATATTGAAGCGTTGCAAAAGTGTTTTTATTTACAATTTATAAATTATCAACCTGTTGCGCTACCGTGTGCGTACACGAATTTGTAACAAAGGTATAAAACAAACCTTTGCAACAGCTAACTTCCCAAGAAAAAATGTTAAACCAAGTTCACTTTTAACGTTATAAATTTTAAGCGGCTGATTATCAGCGTGGCAGGAAACAAGCTATAGCCTCGCTACCTCCGTTAGCGGCAGCCCACCACGGGGAGCTGCACGGCGCAGCCGACACATAAGCGTTAAATTCTTATTTTTTTACTCCAGCAATTTGGCCGAACAAAAAAAACACCTACCTTTGCGCGTTGTTTTTTCATTTTGTTGTATAGAGATGGCCCCGTAGCTCAACTGAATAGAGTAGCTGACTACGGATCAGCCGGTTACAGGTTTGAATCCTGTCGCGGTCACCATTTTTGGGGTTACTTGTTTTAAGGGCGATGTTCTTCGGAGCGTCGCCTTTTTTTATTCAAAAAAAAT
>JAITMY010000193.1 GCA_031290755.1 Prevotellaceae bacterium | reverse complement strand
CTGCTCCGGGGGCTTATCTTTCTCATCGCCGCCCTGTTATGCTTCACCGCCGTCCTCTCCGCGGCGGCGGCGATCTCCCGCCGGAACGGTCCGCTCCTGGAGCAGACGGCGGCGGAGCTGCGCCGCCGGAATGAAAATGAGCACCCCCGCCAGCAGGGACATCAGCCCAATTGTCAGCCCGTTTTTCAGGCCGCTCCGTTGCAGCACCTGCGCCGCCGGCAGCAGCATGGCCACGTACGCGCCGTAGAAGGCCGCCGTAACAAAGTACGCCTCAAAGTTGCTCAGCTCGCAGGCCACCTTGAGGTAGGGCACCAGCGTGGCGTTGAGCCACGTGATGAAGCCCAAAACGAAGAACAACCCCCCGACGATGGAAATTCCGGCAGCGTATGACTTTTTTTGCACCATAAAGTAACGATTTTTACAGCATTTTTTCGGGGCAAATATAGCGTAAAATTTGTAACTTTGGTGCAAAAAATATGGCAACCGCAAAAACAAAACGAAAGGACAGCGCCTACGTGGTGGACGGCAGCGCCGACGAGGAGGACGAGCTTGTGCTCTTGGCCATCTGCGCCGCCGAGTCCGACACGCGCATGGCGTGGCTGCTCAACCGCGCCCTGCACCTCGACTTTGTCCACTACGACGACGTGGCAGTGCCCGTTGCCACCGAGGCCGGCGAGGCCACGCCTCAACTGCTGGCGCTCTTCTCCGCCGCCAGCGCCGCGCTCAAGTGCACCTGCATCCTGATAGCCAACCGGTACGGGCAGGCGCTGCTGGTGAAGGAGCTGCCGCAGGTGGACTTCCTGTTGAAGGTGCCGCGGGCGCTGCGGAAGGAGGAAGCAGACGCGCTCTGCGCCGCTATTCGGGCTATCCCCAGCGTGTCGGCCTGCCTCGTGGCGCCCCCCAAGCTCAATGGCCACCCGCTGCTGGTGGGCATAGAAGGCTGAACGAGCCTGAAATTAACGTTATTTGAGCGGCCAACCTGCCTTGCTGTTGATAAAAAGCGTATGTTTGCGCCGTGCCACTTGGCAGCTCGTAACCCTAACGTTCACCCTAAACGTATTTTGACACATGAAAATGCTACATTTTTTGACCATTAGCCTTGCCCTGTGCACCTCGCTGGGCGCAGCGGCGCAGGGTGCGCCGACGGCTGCCGACAAGGACGAGGCCTACATGAAGGTGGTAACCGAGCGGGCGGCTAAGATTGTCGCCACGCTGGACATTGTCGACTCGGCCAAGCTCATTCGCGTGCGGGGCATCATTGCCCACCAGTACCGCGACCTGAACGCCGTCCACGACGCGCGCAACGTTATCGTGCAGGAGCTCAAGGAGGATAGCCTTGGGAGCAAGGCCGCCACCGTCAAGGCTGTCGAAAACGAAGCCACCGCCAAGCTCTACGGTCTGCACTGCGCCTACATAGGCAAGCTGGCCAGCGAGCTTTCGCCGGAGCAGGTGGACAAGGTGAAGGACGGCATGACCTACGGCGTGGCGCCGCTCACCTACCGCGTGCAGTGCGAAATGATACCCACCCTCACCGACGAGCAGAAGCGCTACGTCCACGCCGCCCTCACGGAGGCGCGTGAGCACGCCATGGACGCCGAATCGAGCAACAAGAAGCACGAGTGGTTTGGCAAGTACAAGGGGCGCATCAACAACTATCTCTCGGCGCAGGGCTACGACCTGAAGAAGGAGCGGGAGGCGTGGGGCGACAGGGGCAAGCAGCAAGGGGCGGCAGGGCAGCAGTAATTTTTCTCATCCCCTGCAAACAAGGGCGGCGCTTAACGGGCGAAGCATTCTATGCCATTGGCAAATTGAGTACCTTTAGGCCAAAACGAATATTTTTCCTTGCTGCGTTGCTCTTCTTCCAATATCTCCCTTGCGGTCATATTCATGTGCCGCAAGCTATTTTGGTCTCTAATATCACGCAGGATTTGCATAATGCCGGGGATAGCTACCGGCGGCACCAATTTTGTAATTTCATATTCTGTAGTTTCCATTTTCCATTATTTTTTTAGGAGTTAATATCTCTATCGCATCGTAACCTCGTTGTAAATTTATATGGCTTGTCATATTTTTCTACAAATATACAAAAACAATTTATTCTACCACCCTACCATACAAAAAAGCTTCAGCAAGGCGCCCACCTTGCCGAAGCTCTAAAAAATCAGCTACTCGTAAATCTTCCTCTATTCCTCCTTCCTCAGCTCCACATTCAATTTTTCTTTGAAGTACTTCTGCACGTAGGCATCTTTTTGCCGCATGGCGTCGGCGCCAAGGGTGCCGGCGTAGGGGAAGCGGGTGTCGTACCAGCCGGTGTCGAGTGGCAGGTAGAGCTGCTTGAAGTAGTCGGGAATGGGCTTCACGCCGCTGCGCATGTCTTGGCTGATGGTGGCATAGCCGCAATTCTTGTTGGCGGCCACCTGCGCGTAGAAGGCTTCGCGCTTGGCTGCGGGGGTGGTGATGACAAAGACGGCAAAGTCGGCAAAATCCTGCCTCACCGTGGCCTTCACATACTGGTAAGTGTTAATGATTGTCCCGGAGATGTTTCGGTACTCATAGTAAACGCGGCCGGAGCGCCCCACCTTGCGTATGCCGCGCCCCAGCCAAGGCGTTTGAACCGCTGAGTCGTAGCTACTCCAATCGGCGCCGGAGGAGCGCTCGATGCTGCTGCTGGCGCTGCCGGATTTGGCCAGCCCGTCCCAGTAGGGGTAGTTCATTGTCATTTTGGCAACGACGCTGGTGCCGCTCAACACTAACTCCCACACGGTGCCGGAGGCGAGCGTAGCGGTCTCCGTAATTTTTTTGAAGTCGTCGAGCTGGGGGAGGTTGGTGTTGTACGACAGGCGGTCGATGAAGAGCGATAGCAGCTCCTCGCGCAGCCCTTCCTTCTTGTCGTCGAAGCGGGGGCCGGCGTTGCCGAGAACGAGGTAGTCGCCCGTGGTTTGCCCCGTGACGGGGAAGAACGAGGAGCTTCTATCCGTTTTGCCGAGGACGGTTTGGTCGTCCCACACCTCATAAGTCTCCTTGAGCGAATCGACGATGTAGATGATGGGGGGCATGTACTTGGCCACGGTGCGGGTGGGGAACACGTTGAGCACGTAGTCGCCAATGTAGTAGAGCAGCCGCTTGATGCGCGAGCTGTCCGTGGCCGGCGTGTAGGGCAGCGGCACGCCCTCGGAGACCTGCATGTAGCCCCTCTCGTCGAGCTGCTCGTAGATGAAGTTGATGCTGTACTCCTCCTCGAACCACTTGGTGAGGGCGCCGAGGCTCAGGTAGCGCGGGGGCACAAGGTGGCTGGTGTCGTCGATGGTGGTGGGGGTGTTAACCTCAGCATCGGGCGCGATCTCCTCGCAGGCGATGGCGCCGGCCAGCACGAGCGGCAGCGAGGCAAGGGTTAGGGTTCTGAAAGTGTTTTTCATGTTTTTTAGTTTTTAGTTAATAGTGAATAATGGCAGAGGCGGTAGTCGCATAGCTACTCTAAGTCAATTTGTAAGTTTGTTTTGAAGTAATTCTTCACGTAAGCATCCTTTTGCCGCATGGCCTCGGCGCCAAGGGTGCCGGCGAAGGGGAAGCGGGCGTCGTACCAGCCGGTGTCGGGTGGCGCCTGAAAGTAGTAGTCGGGAATGGGCTTCTCGCCGCTGCGCATGTCTTGGCTGAGGGTGGTATAGTTGCAGCTCTTGTCGGCCTCCACCCGCGCGTAGAAGGCTTCGCGCTCGGCTGCGGGGGTGGTGATGACAAAGGCGGCAAAGTCGCCAAAATCCTGCCTCACCGTGGCTTTTATAAAGTTGTAAACCTTGTATATTGCTCCAGTGATGCCTCGGTAGTACGAGTAGCCGGTGCAGCCGGAGCGCCCCACCTTGCGTATGCCGCGCCCCAGACAGTGCGTTTTATCGTCTGTGTCGTAGCTCGACCAATTGGAACCGGATGAGCGCTCGGTGCTGCTGCTGGCGCTGCCGGATTTGGCCAGCCCGTCCCAGTAGGGGTAGTTCGATGATACTTTGGCGAGGACTCCGCCCAACATTATTTCCCACACGGCGCCGGCGGCGTGCGTGGCGTCCTCCGTGATTTTTCTGAAGTCGTCGAGCTTGTCGAGGCTGGTGTTGTACGACAGGCGGTCAACGAAGAGCGATAGCAGCTCCTCGCGCAGCCCTTCCTTCTTGTCGTCGAAGCGGGGGCCGGCGTTGCCGATGACTAAGTAGTCGCCCGTGGTTTGCCCTGTGATGGAGTATGCCCAGCTCTCGTTGACCGGCTTGGCGGGGTTGGCTATGTCGTCCCGAAAAGTATAGGTCTCCTTGAGCGAATCGACCAGATAGATGGTGGGGGGCATGTACTTTGCCACCGTGCGAGCGGGGAATACGTTGAGCACCTCGTCGCCAAGGTAGTAGAGCAGCCGCTTGATGCGCGAGCTGTCCGTGGCCGGCGTGTAGGGCAGCGGCACGCCCTCGGAGACGTACAGGTAGTCTGCCGAGTCGAACTGGCAGATGAAGTTGATGCTATACTCCTCCTCGAACCACTTGGTGAGGGCGCTGAGGCTCAGGTAGCGCGGGGGCACAAGGTGGCTGGTGTCGTCGGAGCCGGTGGGGGCGTTAGCCTCGGCATCGGGCGCGAGCGCCTCGCAGGCCACCGCGCCTGCCAGCATGAGCGGCAGCGAGGCAAGGGCAAGAAGGCGTCGAAAAATGTTTGCCATGTTTACGGTTGTTTTTGGGGTGCTGATTTCTATCCCGCCGGGAAACGCCAAATGCTGGCGCAGCTGCGCCAGCACTTAGCTTCCCTTGGGGGGACGGATGACTTAGTCGGCGTAAACCTTTGTGGTTACGTTAATCGTCCAAGCAGGGTCAGGTACACCATCATTGCTGAAATGGTTTTTAGGGCAAGCCTTAAAGGTAATCTCCGTGCCGGCAGCAGCATCCTTATTGGCCGTGGTGAGCTGCATCTGGGCGTAGCCGTGGTAGTCCGTCGGGTCGGTAGAGATGGAGTTGATAGTCTTTCCCTCTTTGCAAAAGCTTGCATTTCTGGCCGACCCATTGCCGAGAAACGGCTCAATCAGCGCTCCGTTAGCGTTGCTATTCCAGCTGTCGGGAATGAGCAGCAGGGATGCGCCGTCGTTTTCATTGGCAACATAGTTGCGAGCCTTGCCTTCGGCCACGGTGAGGAAGCCGTAGAAAATTACCGTTACGGAAGCCTGCACGCCCGTTCTGAACCTGCGGGCAGGGGTGCCTAACAGATAGTCGTCGTTGGGGGGAGGTATCACGCCGGTAACGGTGGTGGGCTTTACGGTTACCTTAATTGCCCGCCAGTCTTCCTTCGACGTGCCGTAGGGGTAGATGTCAAAGTAGCCGTTGCTCCCCACAGCGGGTGCAGGCACCGAGGTTGGCCTCATCAGGTAGTAGCTGTACGTGCTTGTAGCGGTTTGGCGGCTTATGGGCGAGCCTAAGTTGATGGCAGCAGCTTCATTCAGATTATCCGGGGAACCATCGTTAAAGCCGTCAATGGCAACATAGTAGATGTACCTTATAGGGGAGGCAGGATAATCCGGCGGGATAACCGTGCTTGACGCAGCGTTGCGGAATGTGGAGTCGGAGAAGGATAGCCACGGGAACGTACCGCCAAAAGTTGTTCCACTTGTATAGGGTATGGCCAGGGTTAGCGTGTTATTGTCAACTCTGTACCAATCATTGTTGCTGGTAACGGGCTGGGTGGCTTCGATTTTTATAATCTCCTTCACAACGCTATCCTGCACCACGGGGAAGGTTTTTACCCTCACCGGCGTGCCCTCGCTGTCCCTGTAGAGCTTCACGGTCAGCTCTGCCGGCTTCACCTCGCGCCTTTTGTCGGTAATGGCGGGCAGGTCCCAAGATGCGGGCAGGCTGTCGTTGGCAGTGATGCGGCCATTGGCGAGGGAGTACACGTTGCCCAGCGGCGTCCACGCGCTTACGCCAAAGCCTATTTCGCGCTTTTCGGGCTGTGCGGTGATTGCGTACTCAAGGCGCGGCGTGCCGTAGTCGAGTGAGCCGGAGAAGAGGCCGGCCAGCGTAACGGTGTCGCCCTTGTAGTGGAGGCGCACGGCTTCGGGTCCCGAAATGTCGCCGAAGGGCGTAAAGGTGGAGTCGGCCACCTCAAGCACCAGCTCAAGGGCAGCGTTGAGGGTGGTTACCTTCACGCTGAGGGTGCCTTGGAAGTTCACGTCCAAGCGCCCCTGCTCGCTGTTGTAGGTTTTTGCCAGCTCTACGGTGGAGGTTTTGGCGGTGGCAAACGAGTAGTCGCCGTAGCGCAGGCTGCGGCTCACGATGCCATTTTCGTCGGCGACGAGGCTGGCGTCGGCGGTTCCGCTAAGGCTTACGGCCAGCCCCTTGAGCAGGGTGTCGAGGCCGTCGGCGGCAAAGCGTGCGGGCAGCTTCAGGGTGAGCACCACGGGGATGCGCGGCGAGGTGTCGCCGTCCCAGTATTCGTCGTTCACCGCCAGCGGGATGGCCACCACGCTGTTGGCTGCGCTCACGCTCACGCCGCCCTTTTGCCCTACCAGCACGAGGGTACGCACGCCCGGCTGTCCGTTTTCCACGGTGTCGAGGCGCACGGTGCGCGCGGCCACAAACTTGTAGGTTTTCCCTACGTCAAGGGTTACGCCAGCCTTGCCGGCAACATCGGTGCGCAGGGTGTCCGCCACGCCCTCAATGGTTACGGCTACGCCGTTCAACGGCAGCCTCGCCGCCCACTCCGCGGGGTAGCTCACCTCCACGGTTACATCTACAGAAGACTCCCCTTGTAGGTCTTCCTTACAGGCTACTGCCCCTGCGCTTAGCAGGGCAGCTGCCACACTCCACGTCAACACTTTCTTTTTCATAGTTTTTTTTGGTTTTTGTTTGTTTGTAAAAAATAATGGTTTGGAAATTTATTTTAGGTTACTACTGCGCCAGCTCAGGTCGGTTTGGGCGGACGTTGGGCACCAGCTGTGCGCCGTTAAAGCTCAGCTCTGCGGCGGGGAAGTTGAGCACGTAGGCTGGGTCTCCCTCATCGAGGACGTACTTGGTGTTGTTGCGCCAGCGGTGCTCAAGGCGGGGCTGGGTGGTGCGGCGCAGGTCCCACCAGCGGTGCAGCTCCTCGAAGCAAAGCTCGCGGCGGCGCTCGCTCCACACAAACTCCACCAGCGCTTGCGGCGCAAAGCTGGCCGCCGTGAGGTCTTGGTAGCTGGCCGCCGTAAAGCGCTTGCGGCGCAGCTCGTTGAGCAGCTGAATGGCCTTGTAGGGTTCGGGCTGGGGCTTGCGGGCGTAGGCCTCGGCCAGCGACACGATGACCTCGCCGGTGCGAAAGGCAAATTCATTGCCAAGCTCGTGCTGGGAGTCCTTGGTGTTGTGGTAGTACTTGCAGGTGAGGTAGTCGCAGTAGAGCGTTGGGAGGTCGATCGCAGCCTTGAGGGGGGCGTAGAACCAGTAGGACAGGCGGCAGTCGCCCTCCTCGTACTGCCGGATAATGCTTCCTTCGCCCAGCGACGAGGTGCGGAGGTACTTGACGTAGGTGTTAATGGAGGTGTAGGGTAGCAGCATGAAGCTGTAAATATCGCTGGAGGTATGTCCAAAGCACCATGCCACCTCGCTGTTGTCCGTGTTGATGAACTTGAGCACGGGGTCTTCGTTTTCGGGGGTTTGCTTGGGGCCGGAGGTGGTGCGCGTGCTGATGTCCTGAAGGGGGTACATCCCCAAGCCGACAAACTCTTCGCCGCAGGCAATCACCTTGTCCCAGTCCTCCATGTAGAGCGCAATGCGCATGGCGAGCACGAGGGCGGCCGGGTAGCGGATTTCGTAGCGGTTCAGGATGGTCTTGTCCTTTAGGTTAGCGAGGGCGGTGTCGATGTCGCTCGCTATCTGCCCCCACACCTGCCCTATGGTAGCCCTGCTAAAGGTTTCGAGGGTGGGCGTGGAGTTGGGCTTGATGGGCACGCAGAGCTCGTTGGGGTCGGTTTTGCCGTGTAGCGCCGAGGCGTAGGGCTTGGCGTAGAGGTTGGCCAGCATAAAGTAGGCAAAGGCACGGCTAAAGGCGGCCTGCCCCTTGAGGCTTTGCTTTTGCTCGCGCGTGCCCTCGCAGGTTTCGGCGCCTTCGAGGCAGATGTTGGCCACCATAGCCTGCCGGTAGAGGCCGTAGTAGGCCTTGTCCTCCACCTGTTCGGTGGCCTCAATGTCGGCATCCCAGCGGTAGCAGGAGGCGTAAGTCTCCACATTGCTGAATTCGAGCGTTTTACCGGAAGTCTCCTGTAGCCAGTAGGGGGGGATGTCCGCCTCGTCGGTGAGCACGTTAACGTACTCCACGTCGTCGGTCATAAGCATCACAAAGAGGTAGTTGTCGTAAGTGTACCCCGACATCTCCGCGAAGTACCCCTCACCTTGCAGCAGCTCTTTGTAGTGCAGGGCAGTTTGGGGGATGATCAGGTCTTGCGCCGAGCGCTCCAGAAAGTCGCTACATCCCGCCAAGCCAAACAGCGGGAGCGCGAGGGTAAGGAGCTTATATTTCAGTTCAGCGTTCATAGGCTAAAAGTTAATGTTCAAGCTAAGCGTAAAGGTTTTGGGCAGCGGGCTGTTGGCGCTGGCGCCTTGCTCGGGGTCGAAGCCGTGCCACTCCTCGTGGGCAAGCAGGAACAGGTTGGTGGCCTGCGCCATGAGCATCAGCCCCGAAATTCGTAGGGGCTTGAGCATCTCGTCCGGAAAGATGTAGGAGAGCGACAGGCTGCCCATCCGGATGTTGTCGGTGGATACCACGCGGATGTCGGCCCTGTCGTACAGGACAATCCCCCTCCATTTGCCCACGTTGAGCGTTTGCTGGGGCAGGTTGGTGTAGGTTTCCGAGTCGTAGAGGACGGGCAGGTTGGTGTGGGCCTCGTCGCCGGGCTGTTGCCAGCGGTTGATGTAGTCGCGCGACACGTTTCTGACGGGGTCGAAGAGGCTAAACACGGTGCTGCTGTTGTAGAGGCTTGGCAGGCGCTTCACGGCGCCCAGCGAGTAGGTGAGGTTGCTGCGCAGGGTAAACCCTTTGTACCGGAGGCTGATGTTGATGCCGCCGGAGCTGGGGGGCTGGGTAACGCCTACGGCCACAAGGTCAACCGTTTCTCTGGAGACGTAGTAGTTGGGGTAAACGGTGCCGTCGGCTGCCTGCCAGGAGGTGCTGCCGTTGTCGTAGAATATGGGCAGGCCGGTGGCGGGGTCTAAGTAGGCATAGTGGTAGGCGTAGAGCACGTTGAGCGGCTGCCCTACCACCAGCCCGTTGCCGGCTATCTTGCTGGCCATTAAAATCTCCTTGTCTTCCAACTTTTTGCCAATCAATTCGTTGACTTTAAGCAACTTGTTCCAGTTGTAGGAGTAGATAAGGCCTACGCTCAGCTCCCAATTTTTGGTGCGTATGGGGAAGGCGGTAAGGTCTATCTCTACGCCGGAGTTGGATATTTCGCTGGCGTTGATTTTTTGCGAGAGGATGCCGTTAACCTGCGACACACGGGTGGACGACAGGGCGTCGGTGGTCAGCTTGTGGTAGGCGTCCACGGTGCCGCCAATGCGCTTGTCCCACAGCGAAAAGTCGAAGCCGACGTTATACGCCTGCACTTTTTCCCAGCGCAGGTCGGGGTTGGGGAGCATGGAAATGGTGGACTGGTCGAAGTGGCGCTTGATGTCGTACTTTTCCAGCTGGGCTACGAGGTCGGGCGAGGTGTTGCCGTCCACGTTACCCTGCAAGCCGTAGGAGGCGCGTAGCGCGAAGTAGGACAGCACGGAGTTGTCCTTCAAAAAGCTTTCTTCGGTGAGGATGTATCGCCCCGACACCGACCACACGGGGAGGAAGCGGAACTTGGGGTTGTCGCCAAACTGGTTGGAGCCGTCCATGCGGAGGTTGCCGTTAATCATGGCCTTTCCCTTGTAGGCGTAGGAGGCAAAGCCCAGCCACGACACGTAGTTTTTCACGTTGTCGGTGATGGTGGGGGTGAGCGGGCCGGCCTTCGCTATGGCTTCCCAGTTGCCCGCCTGCACCAGCGGCGACACCAGCGAGCCGCGGTCTTTGCGCCAGCCGTAGGCGGTGTTCGAGTAGCCGGAGGCCACGGTGCTACGGATTTCGGAGGTGGCCAGCAGGCTCACTACGTGGTTTTGCACCAGCTCTTTTTCGTAGCCCAGCTGGTTGCGCAGCGTGTACGACACGGTTTTGGCGTTGCTGCTTGAGAAGATGCCGCCGTAGGGCAGCTTCGATACTTCTTCGGACTTAGAGCCGGGTTCAACCTCGCCGTAGTTGTAGCCCCTCACCATTGCCGCCGCGTGCGAGTACTCCGTAGCCCACGAGCCTTGCTCGGATTGCTGGCTTGCCACCGAGCCGGAAAACTCCCAGCGCAGCTTGTCCCAGATGTTCCACCGCGTGTCCAGCTTGGCCGTGAGCGTCGTAACCTTCCCTTCCGAGCCAGTTTCGGCCAGCTCGTTGAGGTAGTTGATGACAATGGGGTCGGTAATGGGGTCGATGAGGCTGCTTGCGGCAATGTCGCTTTCGTAGAAGTAGAGGGAGCCGTCGGAGTTGTAGAGGGGCAGGGCGCGCGAGGTGGTACGCGCAAAGGTGCTGGGGTTCACCCCGCCGTAAAAGCCCGCGTTGTCGGTTATCGAGCCGTTCATCTGAAAGTTGACGTAGAGATTTTTGTTGAACCACGTGTTGAGCTTCACCATTGCGGTGTAGCGCTCGCTCTCGCTGCCAATGGCCGTTCCCTGCGTGCTGTTGTAGCCCAGCGAGGTGTAGTAGGTGGTGGTTTCGTTGCCGCCGCTGAGGTTAACGGTATGGTTATGGCTCAGCGAGTTGCGGAATAGGATGTCGTACCAGTCGGTGTTGCGGTTAACCATCTTGCTCAGCGCCGCATCAAAGTCGCGCTGGTTGAGGATGTCCCTGCCCTCAAACACGCCTTTCACGCCCCGCTGGTAGAGCAGCCCTTCGAGGCCTACGTCTTTTGTGGAGCGGTCGTAGTGCAGGCGGGCGTCTATGATTTCCTGCGAAAACTGTACCCTCTCGGCGGCGTCCATCAGGTTCAGCTCGTCGTAGTACTCGCGGCGGTTGACGGAGACGTTACCGCTGTAGGAAACCCTTGGCGGCCCCTCGCGGCCTTTTTTGGTGGTTACCACAATCACGCCGTTGGCGGCCCGCACGCCGTAGAGGGCGGTGGCGGCGGCATCCTTGAGCACGTTGATGCTCTCAATGTCCTGCGGGTTGATGCCGGCAATGGCATTGCCGATGAGGTAGGCGGCGTCGTCGCTGCTGAGCGCGGAGTGGTCAATCTCCACGGGGTCGTCAAGGATGATGCCGTCCAGCACCCACAGCGGCGCCTTGCTGCTCAAAATAGACGAGGTGCCGCGTATGCGGATTTTGGCGGTGGCGCTTGGCTCGCCGGACTCGGTGAGCACCATCATGCCCGCCACCTGCCCCGCCAGCATCTGGTCAATGGACATTTTGCCGGCCTGCATAATTTCAATGGCCTTCACCTGCTTAATGGAGCCGGTAAGCTCGTTCTTTTTGATGTTCTGGTAGCCGGTAACTACCACCTCGTCCACGCTGTGCTCGGCCTCGTGCATGGTGATAGTCCACTGGCCGTGCTGGGGGCGGTCGTGGGGTCGCACCTCCAGCGGCGCTAAGCCCAGCTGCTTGAGCAGCAGCACCGTTTTTGGGGAGATTTCGGCGTAGAGCATAAAAGCGCCCTTCTCGTCGGTGATGGTGCCCACGGTGGAGCCTTTAACGCTTACCGACACGCCCGCAAGGGGGTTGCTGCGGGTATCCACCACCCTGCCGATAATGAGGAGCTGCTTCTTCTCCGGCTCCTGCGCGAAAAGCCTCCCCGGCAGCAGCGTTAGCGCTACCGGAAGGCTGAGCATGAAGAAAACGTTTCTTCTACTTATTATATGTTGCCACTTATATAGGAGGGTTTTAGTTAGACAAGTTGAAGAATATGCAAAATAAAAAACCACAGGTAGTTAGCCTGTGGTTTTAGGTGTTAAATGTGTGTAAAAAAAATGCTCGTTTACTATATACAACTTTGCAGTAAACTATCCTCCTTCGTTTTCTTCACACGAAGGCTGCAAAGGTAGGCACGAAAACAACAGCCCACAATACCACAAATGCGGTATTTTTCGAATCATTCTTATAGTTCCTTTACCATTACGAACCGTATAAGCCGACGAAGTTAAGAAAAATCTTTAACTTTGAGCTTCTGCAAGGAAAATTTTTTGCCAGCTGCGGGTTTTACTACTCTGAGTTTTGGCAGTTGCGCTTATCTACTTCACCGGCTGGCGGTAGCCGCGGGTATCTACCTTTTTGTATAGCTCGCCGTCATAAAGCACCCATAGTCCCTTTTCCACCTCCTCCGGCGGCGCTAAAGGGAGCATCTTTTTCAGCTGCCCGGGCGAAAGAGGAGTTACCATAGCATCTTGTTCGAAAAAACCGGCTCGTGGCCGGCTAAGCCTTGCGTTGAGGCTGTCAATAAAAACCTCCAAAACTGCATAGGTTGCATCCGATATTCCATATTCATACGCTACTTCTTTTCCGAACAGCACGCGCTCACCATTATATTTTTTGGCAGAGCGCTCAAGCGCTAAGAGGTAAAATTCAGCGGCAGGTTTACCCTGCACCACGCTGTCGGTAGGCCGCGTTGGCTCGCTGGCGTTAGCCGTAAAAACAGCCGCCGCCATCAGCATAGTCATAGCGTAGCGTAAAGGAGTTTTCATGGTGCATATAATTTTTTAGTTGTCCAAAAGTTCACATGAATTATTTTTATCCGAAACAAAGATACAACGATATTTTCTTATAATCAATACCATGTTTGTGGTATTTTTAATTACGACTGCGCACGAAGTTAAGAAAAATCTTTATCTTTTGAGCTTTTGCAACGAAAAAATTATGCCGAAGGCAACTTCATTTGAGACATTGACATAAATTTGGCGTAAAAACTTACGATTTGATATGAATTTGGCGATGCAGGTAACAAATTGTTACTTTTATATTCTTGCCAGCCGCCATCAGCCGAAAAAACATCCTCTTTTTTTGCGGAAGATAAAAAATAGCATTATCTTTGGATATAAAATACAATAACATGGAAATTGTTTTTGAAAAACCATATTTGCTTGAGCTGTATGAAACCGGTACAACAACGGATAAAAAACATCGCTTTCAGCCTCAAGTCGCGGCAAAATATCGAAAAACAATTGATATTCTGGAATCCGCCGCGAACGTAGAAGAATTATATCAATTCAACGGCTTACATTATGAAGCATTGAAAGGAGATAAGCAGGGTTTAGAGTCCGTTAGAGTAAATGACAAATACAGAGTAGAGTTTACCACAAATAGCGTAGTTTCCGAAACGGTTGTAATAATATGCAATATAGTAGAATTGTCAAATCATTATAAATGAAATAATCATGTGGAATTTAAGATATGGGTTTACCCCTACGCACCCCGGCGAAGTCCTCAAGGACGAAATAGAATACCGCGGAATATCGCAGCAGCTATTGGCAAAGCAAATGGGAATGTCATACAAAGCATTGAATGACATACTAAATCAACGTCGCCCACTTACTCCTACTACGGCCATGCTTTTTGAGGCTGCTTTGGGTATAAGCGCCGGATTGATTATGCGATTGCAGCTAAAGTACAATATGCAAGCTGTCAGCCATGATAAAAAGTTGGCAAGTCGTCTGGGCGAAATAAGGAAGGCGTGCGCCGTACTGTAAAAATTGCGCTTGCCCACATCCCGCAGGGGCGGTAGCCAGCTGCCATCAGCGCTTAGCTATCTTCGCCGTTTGTCCGCCCAGCTTGACAATGTAGGTGCCTGCCGGCAGGTGCGAAATGTCAATGGTGAGCGGCCCCCCGACACCTCCCTTGGGGGTTGCATACGTGCCCACGAGCGCCCCCTGCAAGCTGTAAACCTCCACCCGCTGGGCGCCGCCCGCACTCCACTCGACTGTCAGCAGCCCGTTCACCACGGGGTTGGGGTGCACCCGCAGGGTAGGGGTGCTGCTCGCCTCCACGGTGGTGGGGGTGGGCGCCACCTTCTCCTCTTGCCACTGTAGGAGCGGGTAGCTTTGCGCCTCACGGATAGCCCACACGCTGCCGAAATCCCACGCAAGGCTGTCCTTGTAGGTGGCCTGCGTGCGCAGCGCCGCGAGGGTTTTGTTTGCCCCGTTCAGGGTGCTTGCTCCGGCATCGGCGGCGGCCACCACGCCGCCGCAAAACACCATGTCGGCGCGGGCGTAGTTGCTGCTGAGGGTGTAGGCGGCGCTGGCCCCTGCGGAGGCCACGAGGCGGCGGTTGAGGAAGTAGCTGGTGGCAATGGTGTCCTGCGCCGCCACCGAGCGGCCAATGGCCACGCCGCTACCCGCCACGTGGCCGGCAATGCCCCCTATGCGTGCCCCCGCGGACTGCGAGGCCATGCGCCCGGCGGCGTAGCAGCGGCTTACGGTGAGGCTGCTCCCCGCCGCGCCGCCGCCGACGTAGCCCACCACGCCGCCGCTGTAGCACGGCGTGGCGTTGTTCTGCGCCGTTATCCGCGCCTCGCTGTAGCTGTCGGCTATGGCTATGCTGCCCGCGCCCGACGTCCCGATGGTGGCGTAGCCCACCACGCCGCCCATGCTGGCCGCGTAGCCCGATATGTCGCCGCCGCTGTAGCACGAGGTGATGCGCACTGCGCCCGACGACGTGGCGTAGCCTACCAGCCCGCCCACGTGCCCTGCGTTGTCGCCCGCGCTGATGGCCACGGCGCTGCCGCAGGCGTGAACGACGATGGTGTCCGCGGTGGCGCTCGCGTAGCCGGCAAGGCCGCCCACGTAGATGGCGCCCTCGGAGGCCTGCACGCGCCCCCCGACAATGAGCAGGCTGTCGATGCAGGCGCCTGCGCCGAGGGCGGCAAACAGGCCGACGGATGGCGCCGCGGCGGTAAGCTGCATGTTTTTTATCCGGTGTCCACCGCCGTGCAGCTTCCCCCTGAAGGCGTCGGAGATGGCGCCCAGCGGCGCCCACGGCGCCCCGCCCAGCTCCACGTCGGCGGTGAGGCGGAAGTGCTGCCCAAGCCCCTTTGCGCCGGTGAAGCAGGCCAGCTCCTTCAGCCCCTCCGCGTCGGCAATGAGGTAGGGCTGGCGTGCCGTGCCTGCGCCGGTCAGCAGGGTTGCGGTCAGCGTTACCGGCACCTCGAAATCAGCGGTGGGGATGGATATGGCGCCGGCCACGGGGCGGTAGCCCTCCCCCGCAACCATGTACGAAGCGTTGCTGCTGGGGGCGCTCACGTTGCTGAACGTGTAGTCGCCCGCGGCGTGGGCAACGCTGTCCAAGGTGATGGTGGCGTTGGCGATGGGGTTGCCCTGCTCGTCCCTCACGGCGAAAGTTACGGTAACTTTTGTAGCGGTTTCGTAGGCGCCGTCCACCACCGTCGTGCCGGTTGCGTCGGGGTCGAGGTAGGTCTTCATCTGCTGGTCGGGGCGGCTGCTGTATCTGTCCCAGTGGTAAAACAGCTTGCCGAACGAGCTGTGCTTCGTGCTTGCCTTGCTGCAATCGCTCACGGTGTTGCCGCCGGTGAGGGTGCCCACCACGCGCTTGTCCTTGTTGAAGAGCGGGCTTCCCGACGAGCCGCTTTCGGGGAAGCTGTAGCCGTTTGCCGTTTGGCTGTAGCTCGCCACGCGCCAGTGCGCGTTGGTGGCGCCCAGCGCGGCGCTGCTGGTCCACGTGGCGTGGATGAGGCTGGCGCTGTAGGTGGCAATTTTTTTCACGTCGCCGCGGGGGTGGTGGATGTTCACGCCGCCGCCGGTGTGGGCGGTGCTGGTGGCGTCCCACCCGCAGTAGTAGGCGCCGTAGCTGGCGGGGATGGGGCTGCTGAGGCGCAGGAGGGCGCCGTCGGAGCCGCCCACCTGCGGGATGGCCACCAAGAGCTGCGCGCCGACCAGCGTTGGCGCCTCCGGCGCAGCAGCGTTGTCGTAGCTGTCGCCGCAGCGGGCATACTCGTAGTGAAAATATACCCGCGCCTGCGGAAAGGTGCTCGAATCCGATTCGCTAATGCAGTGGTAGGCGGTGAGCAAGTAGGGCGTGAAGTCGCCGCGCACGTTGTTCACTATGGCGCCCGAGCAGAGCGCGGTGGCGCCGCCGTTGGCTGCCGTTTTGCGAAACGTTACCCTCACCGTGCCGTCTATCTCCCTGCGCCATGCGTCGCCCTCGGCGCAGACCACGTTCACCTGACAGCCCAGCGCATCGCCGTAGCTTTCCGCCACCGGCATGGCCTGCACGTGCAGGTGGTTGTAGCCGTAGGCCACCGCCTCCACGCGGATAGCCGCCTCCGCGGAGGTGGTGTCGCCCAGCGGCGCGGCGTACTCCAGCGTAACCACGTCGCCCGCCACAAAGTCCGTAGCGAACTGCCCGCCCGCAGGGTTCGAGGCCGAGGTGTAGGCGCCCAGCACGGCGGCGCGGTCGGGGCTATACACAAAGAGCTGCCCACCCCGCGGGATGCGGCACTCGGCGTAGTAGAGCAGGGTAGCCACGGCGCCGGGCGCCTTGATGGTGAGCTGCCACACGCGCTGCCCGTTTTCGAGGACGTGCCACGCTCCGCT
The DNA here is from genome assembly GCA_031290755.1 of Prevotellaceae bacterium. GTDB lineage: Bacteria > Bacteroidota > Bacteroidia > Bacteroidales > UBA932 > JAITMY01. The sequence goes on along the minus strand of JAITMY010000193.1, from coordinate 5,444 downwards.
GTTCGCCATGCCGAGGTTCACCGCTATATCCTTCGCCACGTTCAGGGGTGCAAGGTCGCCGCTCGCCTCGCCGGCAGCGTCAGCCGCCCGCAGGCTGTCCACATCGAAAGGGATGTGCAGCGCCACGGTATCCGTAGCCCCTGCGCTCATCGCCCGCCCGCGCGGCAGCACCTTTGCATACCGAAAGCTCGGCGGCGTACCCCCCTCGCTCACCTGCGCCCGCAGCGGCAGGCGCTGCGCTGCCAGCAGCGCGAGGAGCAAAAAAATACTTTTAGGTGTCATTTGCTTTGCCTCCATATAATTTTTTTCACCAAGTCAGGCATATCAATTTTTTCATTATCCGCTACGATTTTTATCGCATCGTAATATCTTACCTCCTCGCCTGCCCAATGCAAGTCAAGCCTCCTGTTTGATTTCAATGCAATATGGTTGTAGCTTGTCGGGCTACCCCAATAACATTCCATGCACAACCCTGCTTTTTTATCCGTCTTCCAGTTATCGCAATGTTCACAACTCCACGATTTGGCCCTATTGCATGAACCGCATAGGAGCATAAAATCTTCAATACTTCTACTGCTGGCTGTGTCTCCGCCAATCTCGTAAGGAACCCTATGGTCAACTTGTAAGTATCTTTCTTCAAATTTTCCATTACAAACAGAACATTTGCTGCTGCTTAATTCATACAATTTTTTCTTGAATTCTTTTGGGAATAAAATTCTTCCTTCGACCTTGTTGAGTTGCAACTTTGTTATATCGCCAAACTTATAAGCTGCAATAGACTTGCCCGCTTCGGATTTAACTTTATACGTTTCTAACGGAATACCCGCTTCCCGAACGTCTCGTGCAGCTCGTGGCGGGTGGTTATAGCCATATATGTTTTCCAAATTTTCAGTTGTGATAAAGCCATGCTGCATGATATGGTCAATCACAATTTTTGCCCGCTTATTGGTGATAGACTGGACATGCGTTAGAAACTCTTTGGGGTATGTTGTTTTCTTTTTATTCATAGCAAGCAAATAATTCGGGTTGGTGGTGGTGCTTGCCTGCCGCCTTGCGCCAATCAATTTTTGCCACAAGCGACGGCGAAAGATAGACTGCTTCGTAGGTAAACTCTTGGCGGTTGAGTAGCGTTGCCTGTGTTGACCGCCCTGCGTTAATTTCTATTTTAATCAGGTTCAGGCTGGCCGGTAGCGGGTTGCCAAACGTTTTACTTCCCGTTCTGCCGTCATAGCTCAAAATATAGGGGATATTTTTGCGGTTAAGCGCAAATAAATCGACCATAAAGCTGTCAAAATTAATGTTTCCTGCATAGTTAAAGCCTCCCGTTTGCCCTGTTCCCTGATAAGGTGGATCCATGTAGATTAAATCGTCAGAGGTAGCATGGTCAAGAATCGCCGCGTAATCCACCGCATAGATTTCTGTTTTTCCTTTAAGCAGCTGGGAAACACTTAGGATGTCATCCCGCATCATTTGTGGGTTGCGGCCTAATCGTCTTTTATCGGGACTTTGATTGAAATTACCTTGCGCGTTATAGCGAACGGCGGCTTTCACGCACTTTGCCAAAAGGAAAAGCAGGTATTCAGGTTTGCGTGTCTTGTTAAACTTTTCTCTGACTTCATAGTAGTATTCCTCTTCGTTGCCGTGCTGTCCATGCCAAATGTCGTGGTAGTTTTTTATGATAAGGGTCGGGTGGTTGATAATGGTCATCCAAAGCGCTGCCAGCGGCTCGTTGATGTCGTTTATTACGAACCGGCTGGCCTTAGCGTAAAACGCAGAGGCAACAGTAATAGCTGCCGACCCTGCAAAAGGCTCAATCAGCCTGTCGAAAGCGCGGGGGAAATAGCGCAAAATCCGGTCTGCCAAATTTCGCTTACTTCCTTGATAGGGTATAGGATGCGGCAATTTCATATCTTTTTGGTTTTATCTGCAAAGATAATATTTTTTGGTAAGAGTAGCGTCAACATTTATTTTTTCCTTACTTTTGCCCCTTTAACTTGTGAGAAGTACAACGTTGCATTTTGAGCTGCCATGTGGAACCTGCTGAAGTTTTTTTGCCTTGCGTGCTGCTGCACCATCGCGGCGGCGGCCTTTGCCGATGCGCAGCAGGCAACGCTGGCGTACGTTGCGGTGAACGAAAACGGCGATACCATACCGCACGTCCGGCTGCCACCGGTGTACTGCTTCGCAAGGCCGGTGTTCAAAACCGCCCGGCAGGAAAGAAGGTACTACGCGCAGTACAGCCGCATGGCCTACAACCTGAAAAAGGTGTACCCCTACGCGCTGCTGGTTAAGCAAAAGCTGGCCGACATGGATGCGGAGTTTGCGCTCTTGCCGGACGAAAAGGCAAAAAAGGCCTACATCAAGCGGATGGAAAAGGAGCTGTTTCGCGAGTTTGAAAAGCCGCTCCGCAAGCTGACATTTTCGCAGGGGCGCATGCTCATAAAGCTGGTGGACAGGGAAACGGGGCGCACCGGCTACCAAATCGTAAAGGAGCTGAAGGGTGGCTTTGCCGCCTTCTTCTGGCAGTCGATAGCGCTGATTTTTGACTCGAACCTCAAGATGCAGTTCGACGCCGAGGGGCAAGACCAAATGCTCAACCAGCTGATTATCCTCTACGAAAATGACCTGCTGTAGGCAGTAACCTTACTTTATATACTTGGCATGAAAATGAAACAAAATGTTGCCGTGGTTTACGGCGGTGATTCTTCGGAGGCCGTGGTGTCGGCCAAGAGCGCAAGCAACGTGCTTGGCTGGGTGGACAGGCAACGGTACAACCCCTACCTCGTCAGGATACAGGGCGGCAGCTGGTGCGTGGAGCCGGAGGGCGGCGACGCTGCGCCGATAGACAGGGCGGACTTCAGCGCCGTGGTGGGCGGCGCCCGCGTGAGGTTCGACGCTGCACTCATCGTCATCCACGGTGCGCCGGGCGAAAACGGCGTGCTGCAATCGTACTTCGACCTGCTGCGGGTGCCCTACTCCACGTGCAGCGCCTTTGTGTCGGCGCTTACGTTCAACAAATTTGCCTGCAAAGCGTTTCTGGCCGACACCGGCGTGGCCATGGCCAAGGCGCTGCTCGTCCGCCGGGGCGACGAGGTGGACGCCGAGGCCGTGGCCGCCGCCTTAGGCCTGCCGCTGTTTGTGAAGCCCAACAGCGGCGGCAGCAGCTTCGGCGCGGCAAAGGTGAAGTCCGCCGCCGCGCTGCACGGTGCCCTCCGCGAGGCCTTCCGCGAGGACGGCGAGGCGCTCATCGAGGAGTTCATCGACGGCACCGAGCTGTCGTGCGGCGCCATGTCGCTCAACGGCAAGGAGACGGCGCTCCCCGTAACGGAGGTGGTCAGCAAAAACGAATTCTTCGACTACGGCGCAAAGTACAACGGCCAGTCGGACGAGATAACGCCCGCCCGCCTGTCCGCCGAGCAAACCGCGCTCGTGCAGCAAACCTCCCTGCGCCTCTACCGGCGGCTGGGGTGCAGCGGCATCGTGCGCGTGGACTACATCCTGAGCCGCGGCACGCTGTACCTGCTGGAGGTGAACACCACCCCGGGCATGACCGCCACCAGCTTCATCCCGCAGCAGCTCCGCGCCGCCGGCTTGGACATCGTGGCCGTGGTGAGCGAGCTGGTGGAGGATGCCATCCGCCGGCAGGCGCCCGCCGCCGACCACGCTACCCTAAACCTCCCCTCGGCCTTATGACGTGGAGCGATGCCATCGATGACTTCTTGGCGTACCTCAGGCTCGAAAAGTCGCTGGCCGCAAAGACCCTCACCGCCTACCGCGCCGACGTGGACAAGCTGCGCACCTTCGCCGAGCAGACGCTTGGCCTGCCCGACCCGCAGCAGGTCAAGCCCCAGCACGTAGAGCAGCTGCTGGTGCACCTGAGCGGCGAGCGGCAGCTCAGCGGGCGCTCGCAGGCGCGGGTGCTGAGCGGCATCCGCGCGTTCTTCCACTACCTCCTCCTCGAGGAGGCCATCGAGGCCAACCCCACGCAGCAAATCAGCGGGCCGAAGCAGGGGCGCAAGCTGCCGCAGGTGCTGTCGGTGGCCGAGGTAGAGCGCATCGTGGCCGCCGCCGACCTGAGCCGCCCCGAGGGGCACCGCAACAAGGCCATCGTGGAGGTGCTCTACAGCTGCGGGCTGCGCGTGTCCGAGGTCGTGGGGCTGCGCCTGTCGAGCCTGCACCTCGACAAGGGCTACCTGCGCATCGTCGGCAAGGGGAACAAGGAGCGGCTGGCGCCCATTGGCGACAGGGCTATCGCCGCGCTACAGCTCTACCTCGCCGAGCGCCGCGCCGCCGCCGCCGCGCCGCGCGCCGACGACATCGTGTTCCTCAACCGCCGCGGCAACCGGCTGACCACCGTCATGGTCTTCCTCATCGTGAAGAAGCTGGCCGAGCAGGCCGGCATCGCCAAGCACGTTAGCCCGCACACCTTTCGCCACTCGTTTGCCACCCACCTCGTGGAGCGCGGCGCCAACCTCCGCGCCGTGCAGGCAATGCTCGGCCACGAGAGCATCGCCACCACCGAAGTTTACACCCACCTCGACCGCGAGCACCTCCGGAGCGCCATCCTGCGCTACCACCCGCGGGCTTAGCGGAGCTAAGCCCGCGCAGGTATTGCTCTTTTGCTGGATTGCTTCGGGAAATACCCTCGCAATGACGGGGTAGCTTTGCCTAAGTAAGTATTTGGTAGTTTCAAAACCTTTCACTACCTTTGCCCCCGAACAACAAAACAGCTACTATATGGCAACCACCACAGCCCGCGCACCGCGCAAGACACAAGAAAAGCCCACGTTTGAAAGCGTTTGGGTAATGATGCAGGAATCCGACAGACAGTTTAAGGAAATGTCGAAGGCAACCGACCGAAAGCTTCAGGAGCTTGCCGAGAGCCAAAAGGAAACCGACCGACAGCTTAAGAACCTCGGCCAGCAAATAGGCGGCCTGCACAACTCGCTGGGCAGCACCTTAGAGCTGCTAATGACCCCCAACCTCACCGCCAAATTCCAAAAGATGGGCTACGACTTCACCAGCTACGCCCGCAACAGGGAGATCAAGGAGGACGGCCAAGCGGTGGCCGAGATAGACGTGTTCGTAGAGAACGGCGAGTACGCGCTGGCGGTGGAGGTGAAAACCAAGCCCAACGACAGCCACATCAGGGAGCACCTACAGCGCATGGAGGTCATTCGCCGCTACGCCGACCAGCACGGCGACAAGCGCAAGCTGCTGGGCGCCATTGCCGCGCCGGGGTTTACAGACTTGATGCGCAAGAAAGTACTCGCCGCCGGCCTGTTCGTGATAGAGGCCGCTGAGGAATCCGTAGAGGTGGCCGTTCCCAAGGGCTTCAAGCCGCGGAAGTGGTAATCCTCCCGTTGTTCAACCAAGCTAAACGAGCTTTTTTTAGTATCATTCCCCCGTTAAACAGCACTTGCAAATGCCGCTCAACGGAGAAG
>JAITMY010000116.1 GCA_031290755.1 Prevotellaceae bacterium | reverse complement strand
ATGTAGGGGCTTAGCTGGGCGGCTTGCTGCGATGTCAGCAGGTTGTTGCTCAGCAGCTCATCCAGCGTGGCGGGGCTGCCCTTGCGCTTGGAGAATTGGGCGATGCCACGGGCGGCATACGCGCCTATGTACGGGTGGCGGCGCAGCGCATCCACGTTTTCCGCGCTCAGCTCGAACTTTTGCACTGCCGAGGCGTCGATGCTCACGCGGTCGGTAAGGCGCTGCAAGCGCTCTTGGCCAAAGTTGTTAATCTCCAGCAGCTGCTCTACCGTAACGTAGCCGCCCAGCTGCTGCCGGTAGCTCACAATCTTTTGCGCAAAGTAGGCGCCTATGCCCGGCAGCGTGCGCAGCAGCGCGGTGTCGGCGGCGTTCAGCTCCACCACCGGCTTGGCAGCCGCGGCAACCCACCTCGTAGAATCACGACGAAAGGCGGAGTCCCTTTTGGGAAAGGCCTTTGGCGCACGGGCGGCAATGTCCACGTAGGCAGACAGGCGCTCCTTCTGCTTGTCCGTGATGATGTTCAGCTTAAAGAAGTCGGCAGGCGAGCGAAACTGCCCGCCGCGCTCGCGGTAGCGTGCTATGGCGGCGGCCTGCTTCTCTGAAAAGCCCAGCAGCACCAGCGAATCGAGGGAGATGGTGTTGGGGTCGAACGTAAAGGTTTGCGCCTTGCTTTTTGCCTTGTCCCTTGGGAAGCCTGCGCTTTCGTACAGCTGCTCGTACTGCGGTTGCACCGCCTCGCCCAGCATCTCAACGTAGCGTTGCAGCAGCCCAACGTCAGCGTCGGCAACCTGCGGGGGCACAAAAAGGCGGTAGGCCGGAGGGGCTATCAGGAGCAAAAGCAGCAGCAAGGAAAGCAGCAGAAGCCCCCGACGCTCGCCTCTTGAAAAGGTCATCCAGTCTTTAAGAAAACGTTTCAAGCACTTTATTTTAAAATAGTTACGTAATATCAAGCCAATATTTTGATGGGTAAAGGTATATTTTTTTAATTATTTTTTGCAGGAATTGACAAAAAAAGTACCTTTGCACCCTGATATGCTGCTTAGGGCAAATTTTAGTAACTATGTAAAACGTCAAATTTATGGCAAACATTTTTTTATCTTCTATTGGTAAAAAGCTTGTAATGAGCATCAGCGGTCTGTTTCTAATGGTGTTTTTGGTGCTGCACCTGTGCATTAACCTGTCGGCGGTGGTGTCGCAAAGTGCCTACAACGCGGCCTGCGAGTTTATGGACACCAACATTTTTATACGCATTATGGTGCCGGTGCTGACGCTGGGCGTGGTAGTGCACATTATCTTTGCCACTATCATTACGCTGCGCAACAGGAAGGCTCGCCCCGTGAAGTACGCGGTGGGCACGGGCACGAAGGCCTCCACGTGGGCATCGCGCAACATGTTTGTGCTGGGGCTGATAGTGCTGGGCTTTTTGGCCATTCACCTTGTCCACTTTTGGGCAAAAATGCAGCTGCAACACTTTACGGGCGGCGTGCCCGCTAAAGACCCCTACCTGCTGGTGAAGAGCACGCTGGAAAACCCCATCAACGCTGCTATTTACCTTGCGTGGTTTGCGGCGCTGTGGTTCCACCTGTGCCACGGATTTTGGAGCGCTTTTCAGTCCTCCGGCCTGAATAACAGCAGGTGGCTTTCGCGCCTGCAAGTTGCCGCAAAAGCCTTCGCTACCCTTGTGGTTGCAGGCCTTTCGGTGGTAGTGCTTTACTTTGCGCTGGGCTTAGCGCCCAAGGCGGCGGCAGGCGGCGCTTCGCATGGGGTGGAGCCGAAGGTTACGCTGGTGCAGTAGCGCCCACGGAGTTGCATGTTGCGGCATTGGAATTAAAACCGTTAAAAGTAGAATATATTATGTCAGAAAAATTGAACTCGCACGCTCCTGAAGGGCAGCTGGAGCATAAGTGGACAAACCACAAAGCTCACATTCGCGTGGTTAGCCCGGCCAACAAGCGCAAGCTTGATATTATCGTGGTGGGCACCGGGCTGGGAGGCGCCTCGGCGGCGGCCTCGCTGGGCGAGCTGGGCTACAACGTGAAGATTTTTTGCATCAGCGACTCGCCGCGCCGCGCCCACTCCATCGCGGCGCAGGGCGGCATCAACGCAGCGAAGAACTATCAGAACGACAACGACTCCGTCTATCGCCTGTTCTACGACACCATTAAGGGCGGCGACTACCGCGCCCGCGAGTCCAACGTTTACCGGCTGGCCGAGGTGAGCAACAACATCATCGACCAGTGCGTGGCGCAGGGCGTACCCTTTGCCCGCGACTACGGCGGGCTGCTCGACAACCGCTCGTTCGGCGGGGCGCAGGTGAGCCGCACGTTTTACGCCCGCGGGCAAACCGGCCAGCAGCTCCTGCTGGGCGCCTACGCCGCCCTCAACCGGCAGATTGCCAAGGGTAGCGTGAAGCCGTTCACCCGCCACGAAATACTTGACGTGGTGCTTATCAACGGCGAGGCGAAGGGCGTGATTGCCCGCAACCTCATCACCGGCGAAGTGGAGCGCCACGGGGCGCACGCGGTGGTGATGGCCACAGGCGGCTACGGCAACGTGTTCTTCCTGTCCACCAACGCCATGAACAGCAACGGCTCGGCGGCATGGCAGGCCTACAAGCGCGGCGCCTGCTTCGCCAACCCCTGCTTCGCCCAAATTCACCCCACCTGCATCCCTGTGCACGGCGACCAGCAGAGCAAGCTGACGCTGATGAGCGAATCGCTGCGCAACGACGGACGTATATGGGTACCCAAGAAAAAAGAGGACGTGGAGAAGCTGCGCAAGCGGCAGCTCAAGGCCTCGCAAATTGCGGAGGACGACCGCGACTACTACCTTGAGCGCCGCTACCCGGCCTTCGGTAACCTCGTGCCGCGCGACGTGGCCTCCCGCGCCGCCAAGGAGCGCTGCGACGCCGGCTTCGGCGTGAACGAAACCGGCTTGGCCGTGTTCCTCGACTTCTCCACCGCCATACAGCGGCTGGGGCAAAAGGTCATCGAAGCTCGCTACGGCAACCTGTTTCAGATGTACGAGAAAATCACCGACGTGAACCCCTACGAGGAGCCGATGATGATATACCCCGCCATTCACTACACGATGGGCGGCCTGTGGGTGGACTACAACCTGATGACCACCATACCGGGGCTGTACGCCATTGGCGAGGCCAACTTCAGCGACCACGGCGGCAACCGCCTCGGCGCCTCCGCGCTCATGCAGGGGCTGGCCGACGGATACTTCGTGCTGCCCTACACCATTGGCGACTACCTCGCCGGAAAAATTCAGGAGAAAAAGGTGGACACGAGCCACCCTGCCTTCGCCGAGGCCGAGCAGCAGGCCAAAGACAAGGGAACAAAGCTGCTTGCCATACAAGGCACGCACCCGGTGGACTACTTCCACAAGCGCCTTGGCAGAATTATGTGGGACTGCGTGGGCATGGCCCGCAACGAGGGCAGCCTGAAAAAAGCCATTGCTGAAATAAAGGTAGTTCGCGACGAGTTTTGGCGCGACGTGCTCGTGCCCAACACCAACGAGGAGTACAACCAAGAGCTGGAGAAGGCGCTGCGCGTGGCCGACTTCTTTGAAATCGGCGACCTGATGGCACGCGACGCCCTGCACCGCAAGGAGAGCTGCGGCGGCCACCTCCGCGAGGAGATGCAAACCGAGGAGGGCGAGGCCAAGCGCGACGACGCTAACTTCATGTACGTGTCTGCGTGGGAGTACGCCGGCCTCAACAGCGAGCCGCTGCTGCACAAGGAGCCGCTCAACTACGAGTTCATTAAGGTGGCAACAAGGAACTATAAGGATTAATTATGAACAAAATCATTACCGATAGGGTAGGCGCACTGAAATCGCTTTGTAAAACATACAACATAAAAAATATGTATGTTTTTGGTTCAGTGTGCACCGATAGGTTTAGCGACCAAAGCGATATTGATTTTTTGATTTCGTTCAACAATGTGTCTGCGGTGCAGTACGCTGACAATTATTTTGATTTGCACTATAAGCTTCAAGGATTATTTGGGCGAAAAATAGATTTGTTGACCGATAAATCTTTGTCAAATCCGTATTTTGTACGGAATGTTGATGCAAGTAAGCAGCTGATTTATGCCGATTGAGATTCAAAAATACTTGTTTGACATCAAACGTTCTATTGATTCTATTTTTGAGTATTTGGGAGACAATCGCGACTTTTTTGTTTACCAATCGAACAAGTTGTTGCGGCGCGGCGTAGAAAGAGAGCTGGAGATTATTGGAGAGGCGGCGAGCAAAATTCTTAGAATTGATGCATCAATAAAAATTGAGAACGCTCGAAGAATTGTAGATTTGCGGAATTTTGTTATTCATAACTACGACAAAGTAGATGACACTATTATTTGGGGAATCATTAGCGGGCATTTGCCTCTTTTGAAAGAACAAGTAGAAGAATTATTAGAAGATAAGGATTAATGATTAACTATGATAAAAAACAAAGACCATGAAAAAAACTATTTTGGCTATTTGTGTCGGTGCTGCCATGTGCTGCGCGGGCTGCGAGGAGGAAACAACTCAAACCGCCTACTCCTTCGGAGTAAAGGACTATCATTACACCGGTAGTGAACTTTTGGGTGATTTGCCTGCTATTGAAAATTACCTCTCCACCAAAGGTGTCCCCAACGGGCTGCAAGTCTTCACCGGCAAGGACGATGCCGCCAACGACAAGCAGGCGGCGGCAGCCTTTGATGCCGCCGCCGCCAAGCTTTCGATAGCGGACATCGAGGCTCTTAGTTTGGCTTCGGGCACCACTTTCTCCTATGCCTGCTCGCGCTATAAGGATGCCTCAAACCCCGACAGCGAGGTGCTCGTTATTGGCGAGTTTAAGTATCCGGCGGAGTAATTAGACCTTCACGCAAAGAAAAAAACACAACGATGAACCTCACGTTAAAAATTTGGCGGCAAGCCAACGCAAAAGCTAAGGGTAGGTTTGAAACCTACGAGGTGGCGAACATATCGCCGGACAGCTCGTTCCTCGAAATGCTTGACATCCTCAACGAGCAGCTGGTGGGCGAGGCCAAAGTCCCCGTGGCCTTCGACAGGGGGTGCCGCGGCCCCGTAACCTTTGACCACGACTGCCGCGAGGGCATCTGCGGCATGTGCTCGCTCTACATCAACGGACGGGCGCACGGGCCGGACGACGATGTTACCACCTGCCAGCTGCACATGCGCAAGTTCAAGGATGGCGACACCATCACTATCGAGCCGTGGCGCAGCAAGGGCTTTCCGGTGGTGAAGGACTTGGTGGTTGACCGCGCTGCGCTCGACAAAATCCTACAGGCCGGCGGCTTCGTTTCGGTGAACACCGGCGGCGTGCCCGATGCCAACGCTATCCCCATCCCCAAGCCCAGCGCCGACGAGAGCATGGACGCTGCGGCCTGCATTGGCTGCGGCGCCTGCGTGGCCACCTGCAAAAACAGCTCAGCCATGCTCTTTGTCGCCGCCCGCGTGAGCTCGCTGGCGCTGCTGCCGCAGGGTAGGGTGGAGGCCGCCCGCCGCGCAAAGGCGATGGTGGCCAAGATGGATGAGCTGGGCTTCGGCTCGTGCACCAACACGCAGGCCTGCGAAGCCGAGTGCCCCAAGAGCATATCCATTGCCCACATCGCCCGCCTCAACCGCGAGTTCCTGTGCGCCAACCTGCAAGATTAATTAACCATTAACCACTTTTTTTAGATTCGTATGAAGAGAAATATTTTTGCGCTGCTCGTGGCCTTTGTGGGCTTTATGTTCGTGCTGGCCTCCTGCCAAAAGGATGATGACATCACTGTGGACAACATTATTGGAACGTGGAAAAGCGACAACGACGGCGAATGCAAAAGGTACACCAACACCGACGCGAAAGACAGCTACAAGTTGGGTGCCGGCTGGTGGGTTGGCCAAACCACCGAGGCGCAGGCCGAGACCTTCTACTGGAAGATGGAGGGCAGCACGCTCACCGAGCAGTGGCCCACGGCATCCATCTTCATTCCCCGCATCTACACGATTACTAAGTTGACGGCATCGAAGTTACAGTACGTTGATAGCGCCGACGAAAATTTTTCATTCACCAAGCAGTAGGTGGCTTTGCGGCTATTTCTTTGCAAAGCAAATGCTGCATGAAAATCTTCCTGAAAATACTAAAGCTTACGGCCATCACCATCTTGTCGCTCGCGCTGCTGGGCGCGGCGGCGGTGGGGGTGGCCGCCTACGTGCTGTTCACGCCCGAACGCCTCACCCCGATAGCGGTGGGGCAGGCCAACGCCCTCCTCGATGCGGACGTCAGCATCGGCGGCGTTGACCTTACCCTCTTCAGCACCTTCCCCGACTTCGGCATCCGGCTTAGCGACGTGCGCGTGGCCGGCAGGCGCGACACTGCTGCGCTGCTGCGCGTCAAAACCTGCCTCCTTGCTGCCGACGTAATGGCCTACCTCAACGACAGGGACGTGGTGGTGAAGGGCGTGGAGCTCTCCGACGTAGATGTTTTTGCGCAGGTGGACGAGGCAGGCCACGCCAGCTTCGACATCGTGAAGCCGGGCAGCGCGGCGGAATCCCCCACCACCGCCCCCATTCCCCCTACCGCCGACACCGCCGCGCCCTCCCCGCTGCCCCTGCGCAGCGTGCAGCTGCGCAGCCTGAAGGTGAAGAACGCCAACCTCCGCTACGGCGACAAGCGCCAGCGCCTCAGCGCCAGCCTCTGCGGCCTGAACCTCAACCTCGACGGGGGCTACGACGGCAGCACCGGGCGCGGAAGCGTGGCGCTTGACGTGGCGCAGCTCTCGCTCGCGCTGCGCGATACGCTGCTGGCAAGCAACGTGGAGGTGCACCTCAGCAGCACGCTGGCCTTCAACCGGAGCACCGGAAGGCTACAGCTGGACAGGGCGGCGCTGCGCCTGAACGACGTGGCGCTGGCGGTGCAGGGCGAGGTGCTCACCGACACCGCGCTCAGCCGCTTCGACATGAACCTCGACCTCTCCCTGACAATCCCCTCTGTCGAAAACCTACTCGCCCTAATCCCCCTCTCGCTGGCGCCCGAGGCGGGTAAGGTGAAGGCGCGGGGAAGCCTGTCGCTACAGGCAAAGGCCACGGGAACCTTCAAGGACTCCACGCAGCTGCCCACGCTGCGCGGAACGGTGGAGGCCGCGCTCAGCGCCGTGCACCACGACGCCGCGCCCTGCGACCTCGAAGCCTTCGCCACGCGCGTTGCCTTCCAGCTCGACCTGCGGGGGCCGAAGCCCTCGTTCGCCACCATCGCGGCGCTGAGCCTGCGGGTGGACGGCGCCAGCCTCTCGGCCACGGGGCGTGCAGACAACCTGCTGGGCGACCCGCTGCTGAACCTCCGCGCCTCCCTCCGCGCCCCGCAGCTGGACAGGCTGGCCAAGCTCGCCAAGCTGGAGGGCGTGGCCGTGGCCGGAGCGCTTGAGGCCGACCTCCGCGCCCGCGCCCGCCTGAGCGATGCCACCAGCGGCGACCTCAACCGCCTCGACGTGCAGGGCAGCGCCCACCTGAAGGACGTGCAGTGCACCATCCCCAAGGACAGCCTGAGCGCCGCGCTGGGCGAGCTGCACGTGGACTTCCGGGCAAGCGCGGCGGATGCTGCGCCGCAACCCCTCAGCGTTGCCCTGCGCTGGGAGGCGCTGCGGGCGCAGCGCGGCAAGGGGCTACGCGCCGGCATCCGCAGCGGAAGCGCAGCGCTCACCGCCGCCGGCGTGCAGGACACCACGAAGCTGCCCGACCTGCGCTGCGACTTCCGCCTCCACGGTAGCTACCTGCGCATGGACAGCGTCCGCCTGCGGCTGGCGCACGCCACAGGCGACGTCGCCCTGCGCCCCGCTGCCGACCTCCCGCGCAACCCCGACATCACCCTGCACCTGCTGACGGACAGCCTGCGGGCCGCCGCCTTCGGCAGCACGCTGCGGCTACAGCGCGGCGACACCCAGCTGGCCGCCACCCTCGGCGCCGACACCTCCGAGGGCATCCGCGGGTGGCAGGCCAGCGCGGAGGTGGACTACGACACCGCGCTGCTATTCACCCCCGCCTTCCCCGAGCCGGTGCACGTGGACAAGCTGCAAGCCGACGTTACCCAGCGCAGGCAGGCGCTGCACCAGCTCGCCGTGCGCGTGGGCGAGTCGGACTTCCGCCTCGCGGGAAGCATCGAAAACCTCCTGCTCTACCTTGAGAAGAAGCAGCCGCTGAAGGCCGACCTGAAGCTCACCGCCGGCAACATCGACGCCAACCAGCTGCTGCGCATCGCCGAGGCGGGGAAGGTGGCCGCGGCGCCCGCCGACGTGGACATCGAGGCGCAGGAGTACGCCCAGCAGGTGCAGCAGTCGGTGGTGGTGGACACCACGCCCCCCGCCCTCCGCGCCGTCATCCTGCCCACGGACATCTTCGCCCGCTTTGAGACCGACGTGCAGCAGGCCACCATCGGCCACGCCGACCTACAGCACATCCGCGGCAGCGTGGCGCTGGCCGACGGCGCCCTCATCCTACAGGAGCTCGGCGTGGTAGCCCACAAGAAGTCGCGCATGAAGCTCACCGCCATCTACCGCACCCCGGAGCTCAACCACATCTTCGCCAGCGTCGAGTACCACCTCATGGACGTTGAGCTGGGCGACCTCCAGCAGCTCGTGCCGGAGGTGGACACGCTGATGCCCATGCTCCGCTCCTTCGAGGGGAAGGTGGACTTCCACGTGGCGGCGCAGACGTACCTCGACTCCACCTACCGCGTTAAGCACTCCACGCTCCGCGCCGCCGCCTCCATCCACGGCGAGCGCCTCGTGCTGCTCGACAACGAAACCTTCGCCCGCATTGCCAAAACGCTGCGCTTCAAGAACAGGGAGCGCAACCTCATCGACAGCCTCTCGGTGGAGGCCATCGTCTTTCGCAACCAGATAGAGCTATACCCCTTCCTCCTCTCCATAGACCGGTACAAGGTCGCCCTCGGCGGGCGGCACAAGCTCGACATGACGTTCAGCTACCACGCCTCCATCCTTGAGTCGCCCCTGCCCCTGCGCCTCGGCGTGGACGTGTCGGGCAGCCTCGGCGACATGAAGATCCGCCCCGCCAAGCCGCGCTACGCCCCCCTCTTCCTCCCCGAGCGCCGCAACGTGACCCAGAGCAACGAGGAGGAAATCCGCAACCAGATACGCGCCGCGCTCCGCAAGGCCGCCGAATAGTAGGGGCGGGGTTCGCCCGCCCCCTGCCATTGCGAGCGTTCCACTTCGTCATTGCGAGCGCAGCGAAACAATCCAGCCACGTTTGGTGGCATTGTTAACGATTGCGAAACAATTAGCCGCGCCGATGGCTTCGCAGTTAAAAAAAATATGCTACCTTTGTGGTAGCTACTTTATCATTCATGAACGTTTACAACTATGGAAACAAGAGCAAAACAAACGACAAAGGCCACCGTGCCCCAAACCAAGCGAATGCCCAAAGGCACCTACCTCATTCAGAATGGGGTGTGGACAAAGCTGGAGCCGCTGCCCGAAATTACCGACCCTGCCAAGCTATCGGCTGCCGGTCGTTGGATGAGAGAGCATCCTAATGGCATAGGAAAAATATTGGACATGAAGGCTGTAATGAAGTAGCAAAGCTGTTATATGGACTGCCGCCACCTTTTAGATACAAACATTGTGCTGTTCTTCCTCTTTGACAAGAAGGAGTTGGATAGGAGAGTGCGGGATATATTGGACAATCGCAATAATTTGTTCTACATCAGCACCGCCTCCGTACAAGAAATCATTCATTTGTATAATGGAGGTAAGTTTCAGTCTGCGTGGAAAAAAGCAGAAGATATTTTACCTTCCATAGAGGCCGTGCACTTTGAGTTGCTGCCCGTGAAGCGGGCGCACTTGGCTGCTTACGCTACCTTATCTACCCTGTCGGGGCACAACGACCCCAACGACCATATCATTATTTCACAAGCCATAGCGGAGCGAATGATGCTCATCAGCTCCGACCGCAAGTTCGACTTCTACACAAGGCAGAAGCTGGATTTGATTTTCAACAATAGGTAGCTACTAAACCACACCCCCCCAATGAACCCCCTCGGCGCCCCTTCAACCCCCTGCACCCCGCTACCCCGCGGGAGGAGCAAATTTTACCCCCCCCGTATAACACTATTTAGTGGATGCTTTGAATTATTAACCCTCCTATGCTCGCTGCTGTCCCCCGCCCCCGCGCGGGCGCAGGAGGTGCGCTACTCGCCCCGCTACTTTGGCCCCAACGCCAACCCGGTGCTGCCGCTCACCGGCGCCATCATCCCTGCGGCGATGACCGTGGAGCTGGCGGCAGACGGCTACTGGGGCTTTGGCGACCGCGCCGCCAACGCCGCCGTCGCCGTTGAGGTGCCGCTGGCCGAGGGCGTGTCGTGCAAGCTGTGGGGCGTGGCGCTGGAGCGCTACGAGGTGTCGGAGGCCGTGTACCGCGAGCGCAGCATGGCCAGCGGCTCGCTGCGGGGGCAGCAAACCATGGGCGACCTCTACGCGCAGATGCGCATAGGCCTCTTCGCCGAGGGGAAGTACAGGCCGGCGGTGGTGTTCAACGCCACGCTCAAAACCGCCTCCAGCGTAACCGTGCGCGACCGGCGCTACTTCGACACGCCGGGCTACGCCTTCGACCTCGAGCTGGGCAAGTCCGCCCGCCTCGCCGCCGGCGGCGCCCTGACCGAGGTGCGGCTCGCGCTCGGCTTCGGCTTCCTCTGCTGGGAAACCGGCGCCAGCGTGCAGAACGACGCCAGCATGTACGGGGCGAAGCTCATCCTCTCCAACCGCCTCCTCTGCCTCGAGGGCGCCCTACAGGGCTACCACGGGTGGATGCGCAACGGCGACTCGCCGCTGGTGTGCACCGCCAAGCTCGCGCTGCGCCCCTTCGCCGTGCAGCCCTTTGTTGCCTACCAGTACGGCCTGCACGACTTTCCCTTCCACCACCTTCAGCTGGGCGTGGCGCTGCGGCTGCCGCGGCGCAGCTTCCGCACAAGTGCTCCCCCAGCCGGCTGAGGCACAGCCTCAGCCCAACAAGCTTTTGGCAGCGCCTGAAAAATTATTGAAAAAGTTAAGCCCCTAAGCGCTGCACGTTGAAAAAAATACTACCTTTGCCGACGTTAAACAAAAAAAATGATGTGCACAGCTAACATAATAAAGTACTGCGGGAGCGCTGAGGCGCGGCCTGTGGCACGGTTCTTGCACACACACACACACACACACACACATATCGCGCCCGCGTAGTATAGTAAAATTTTCCCCGAAAAACAACACCCCCGCCGCAAATATTTTTTGCCGCGGGGTATTTTTTTGCCGAGTAAGCCCAAAGCTTCGGAACCCTAACCCCAAGCTTCGGAGCTTGGGCGGAAAAAGCAGCAGCTTTAGCGCAAAGCTTCGGAGCCTTAGCCCAAAGCTCCGAAGCTTTGCCCCGATGCTCCGGAGCCTTAGCCCAATGCATCGGAGCTCTGCCCCGATGCTCCGGAGCTTTAGCCCAAAGCTCCAGAGCTTGCCCCAATGCTCCGATGCTTTGGCCCAAAGCTCCGAAGCATTGCCCTCAAGCTCCGGAGCTTTTCTCCGATGCTCCGATGCTTTTCCCTCAAGCTCCGACCTTTTTTTAAGCAATTTTTTAACCGTAATATAACCCTAAACAAAAGTACCATGAACACCACCATTCCAAGGCCGGACGCTGCCTTCATAGCGTTCGCAAAGAACATCAAAGAGCAGTGCAATGTCCACGTCGGCATGTGGGGGCTGGATGAGCATCAGGTGGGCGTGCACGGCGAGCTGTCGGTGTACGTGAGCGTGCCCGCCAGCGGCCAGCCCGACAGCAGCCTGCGCAAAAACTACTACGGCTTCATGCTGCGCTGGCGCAGGGAGGGCGAGGCGGAGTGGCGCAGCGAGGTGTCCACCCGCCTGCACGCGCTGCTCAACTTTGACGAGGCCGACACCGGCAAGCGCGTGGCGCTGACCGCGGCGTGGGTCAACCCCCGCATCCAAGCCGGCCCGTGGAGCGCCGAGGCCACGGCGCTCATCAACTAACAAAGGCGACACAGCTCGCCACCGCAAGGTTGTCCCATCGGCATAACGGGGAATGGCGCAATGGTCTGAACGCGGCGCAAAACAAATAAGTAGAGTTCCCATTGGCGCAGACACCCTGCGCAGCCAATGCAAAAATCAATGCGCAGGTCGCGGTACCCGAAAAGCGTTACGAGTAGGGAAAAAACTTAAAACCCCTAATACTATGAAACGGTTTTTTGTAGCGGCCGCTGCCACCCTAATGGCAGCAACAACGTTTATCGCTTGCAGTGATGACAATGAGGGAGAAGGCAGCGCACCGGAATCGCTGGTGGGGACTAAATGGGTGGCGCCGGCGCTAACAATTGGCAACCAAACGCAGAAGCGCTCTTTCTCATTTACAACGGCCACCGAGTTTGTTGTGGAGCTTAGCATTGAAGGTCAATACAGCGCGTCCTTCTCCTTCGACGGCACGTATGTTTACGCAAAGCCCACCGTAACCTTTACCGTAGATATGGGTGAAGGAGAGGCAACTCACACCGGAACCATATCCGGTAATAAGCTGGTAACAAAAGGCGATGACGGCGAAGTCATAGAGCTGACCCTGCAAGAGCAGACCAATGCAGAAAAAGGCAAGGTGGCAGGTCAGGGATACTGCGATTGCTTATTGAAGGCCGGCGAAGATGAGGCTAAAGCGGATAAATGCGACAAAGAGTTTGTTGATGCTGCTAAAATGCCCAACTTTGTAAAAGGCGAGCAGGACGAAAGTAAGATGAACGAATATGAAAAAGCTTTTGTTCAAGCGTTGATGTCGTGCATACAGTAGCTTACTCCACTCGGCGGCATTTGTGATGTTGCCGCAGTACGAAGGAAAAGCGGCGCTTGTGTAAGCGCCGCTTTTTTTGTGAGGGAATAAAGGAAATGAAGCTGCCCCCGCTGAGCAGCATTGCAAATGCCGCCGAACGGGAGGCTTTGTGCGCCCGCCCAACGGGGATGCTAATATGCCCTTATGTGGTCAGTGTCGCACTCTATAACGTTACCTTTGTGCTTCAAAATGCCGATGCCTAACGCTCTCGCTTCTGCTATTACGGCTTTGTTGAACGACAGACTCGCAATGCCCAAGTAAATTTTATGTTTGGCATAATCGGGGTGTAGCGCCCTGAAATCTTGAACTTTTTTGGTTGCTAATGCGGCCAACGAATTTTGGTGTGCGCGATATTTGATTTCAATAATGGCCACTGATGAGCCATTGAGCATCAAAATGTCATACTCGTTTTCCAATTTACCTTCGCG
>JAITMY010000091.1 GCA_031290755.1 Prevotellaceae bacterium | reverse complement strand
GATAACCGATGGCAACGTGCGCCGCTGCTACAGCGAGCTGTGCGGCGCCTACCCCACCATTGAGATAGGGGTGGGGGAGGCCAGCAAAACGCTCAAAACCGTGGACTACATTGCCTCGGAGCTCATACGCTTGGAGGCCGACCGCAGCACCTTTGTGCTCGGCGTTGGCGGCGGCATTGTGTGCGACGTGGCGGGCTTTGCGGCCTCCGTTTTCATGCGGGGGGTGCCGTTTGGCTTTGTTTCCACCTCGCTGCTGTCGCAGGTGGACGCCAGCGTGGGGGGCAAGAACGGCGTGAACTACGAGGGCTACAAGAACATGCTCGGCGTGTTTGCGCAGCCGCGCTTTGTCATCTGCGACGTGCAGAGCTTGAGCACGCTGCCGCAGCGGGAGCTCGCTGCGGGCTTTTCGGAAATTGTCAAGGCGGCCATGATTGCCAACGCCGAGCTGTTTGAAGACATGGAGCGCCACGCCGAGCAGGCCCTGCGGCGCGAGCCTGCCCTCATGGAGCGCTGGGTGTATGAGGCCGTGAAAATAAAGGCGGCTGTGGTGGCGGTGGACGAGCGCGAGCAGGGCGAGCGGCGCAAGCTCAACCTTGGCCACACCTTTGCCCACGCCATTGAAAAGTGCTCGGCCCACACGCACGGCGAGGCCGTGAGCATTGGGCTGTGCAAGGCCTCGCAGGTGGCGGTGCGCCTTGGGCTGATGAGCGCTGCCGAGCAAAAACGGGTAGAGCGCCTGCTCCGGCAGCTGGGCTTGCCCACGGAGGTGGACATCCCCAACGACAGCTTGTTTGCCGCCATGCGCAAGGACAAGAAAAAAAGCGGCGACTCGCTCCACCTAATTCTCCCCGTGGGCCTCGGCAGCTGCAAGGTGGAGGAGCTGAGCTTGGCAGCGCTCCAGCGCTGCCTGCCGTAGCTTCCCGCGGCGTATCACTTTATAAACCATAAAACCGCTTAGCGCTATGAACCCTTTGATTTGCCTCAGCCTCACCACCTCCACCTTTAGCGAATGCCTAAAGGTGGCGCGGGGTAGCGAAATGCTGGAGCTGCGGCTCGACCTCATGCAGGCCACGCCGCAGCAGGTGCAGCAGCTGCTGCGGCTCGGCGTCCCCACCGTGGCCACCTGCCGCGAGGGGCGCCACTCCCAAGCCGAGCGCTTGCAGCTGCTACAGCTGGCCATTCGGGAGGGCGCTACCTGCGTGGACGTTGAGGTGGAGGCCGACGAAGCCTACCGCCACGCGCTCATAGCCACGGCGCGGGCGCACGGCTGCAAGGTGATTGTGTCGTACCACAACTTTGAGGAAACCCCCGCCCTGACTGAGCTGCGCAGGGTGGGGGGCTGCTGCCGCAGGCAGGGCGCCGACGTGGTGAAGCTGGTTACCACCGCCCGCGCCAAGCAAGATTGCGCACGCCTGCTGTCGCTCTACGGCGAGGACAACAGCGGCAGCTTGGTGGCCTTTGCTATGGGCAGCATCGGGAAAATTACGCGCGTGGCCTGCCTCTACCTCGGCGCACCGTTCACCTACGCGGCGGCGGCGGAAGGCAGCGAGGCCGCCCCCGGGCAAATGACGGCGGGCGATATGCAAACTATGATGGCGCTCATGCGCTCACCTTCACCTTTAAAAAAGTAGCCTTGAAAAACATGAAAAAACTTTTTGCCATTACCGGCAACCCCGTGCTGCAAAGCCAAAGCCCTGTACTCTTTAGCGCCGCCTACCCCTCGCGTGCCGACGAATTTGCCTACGTGCGGATGGCCGCGCAGTCGGCGGCGGAGGCCATGCAGCTGTTTGCCGAGCTGGGCATGAGCGCCATGAACGTTACCGCCCCCTTCAAGGGCGCGGTGGCGCAGCTTGCCGACGAGTGCGCACCGGAGGTGCAGGCGCTGAAGGCAACCAACGCCGTGGTGCGCGGCGAGGACGGAAAAACGCGCTGCTACAACACCGACGTGGCCGGCGTGCTGGGCTGCCTGCGCGATAGCGGCGTGGCGCTGCCCGGCAAGCGCTGCCTCGTGCTGGGCGCGGGGGGGGCGGGCAGCGCGGCGGCCTACGCCCTGAGCACCGCCGGCGCCGACGTGCTCGTGGCCAACCGCACCATCGAAAAAGCGCAGCGGCTGGCCGACAACCTGGGCTGCCGCTGGTGCAGCCTGGCCGACATTGCCGAGCTCGCGCCGCAGGTGGACATGATTGTCAACACCCTCTACGCGCAGGTGGACGTGGTGGAGACCGCTTGGCTCAGCCCGCGCCACATCGTTTTTGACGCCATCTACCACGCCTCGCTGCTGCGGGAGAAGGCGCGGCAGGCGGGCTGCACGTTCGTTGACGGCGAAGGCTGGCTGCTGCACCAAGGCCTGCCGGCCTACCGCCTGTTTACCGGCATTGAGCCGGAGGAAGCCTCCATGCGCCGCATGCGCCGCGCATCCTTTGCCCCCTCGCTGCACGTTTCGCTCGTGGGCTTCATGGGGGTCGGAAAAAGCACCGTCGCCCCCCTGCTGGCCGCGCTGCTGGAGAGGCCGGTGGCCGACACCGACGCCGAGGTCGAGCGGCGCTGCGGCCTCCCCGTGCCCCGCCTGATAGCCGAAAAAGGCGAGGCCTACTTCAGAGAGCAGGAGCGCACGGTGGTAGAGGCGCTGCTCGGCAGCCCCACGCCGTCGGTCATCGCCTGCGGCGGCG
>JAITMY010000060.1 GCA_031290755.1 Prevotellaceae bacterium | reverse complement strand
TATGCTGCGCAAAGTTGCAGAAATGACCGATGGCAGGTATTTTCGCGCTACAAGCAACACAAAGTTGCTCGAAATTTATGGAGCAATAAATAAGCTGGAGCGCAGCAAAGTGGAGGTCGATTCGCTCGTTCACTACAAGGAGGAATATACCCTGTTTGCCTTGCTGGCGTTAGCACTCCTGCTCGTAGAGTTGTTTTTAAGGTTAACCATATTAAGAAGAATACCATAAACATGTTTCGCTTAGCACAACCCGAATACTTGATTTTACTGCTGCTGATTCCTTTGGCAGTGCTGCTGTACGCGCTTCACCTGCGCAGGCGGCGCAAGGCTTTATCGCGCTTTGGAAATCTTGAAACATTGCGGCAGCTTACCCCCGATGTATCAATGGCTCGCCGTTGGATGAAGTTTTCGCTATGGCTGGTGGCGTTTGCGTTTTTGGTGCTGGGAATTTGTCGGCCACAGCTTGGCGCGAGGGTGAAAGAGGTGAAGCGTAAAGGAGCGGAAATCATCATTGCGCTTGATGTGTCGAACAGCATGATGGCAAGAGATTTTTCCCCGAACCGCTTAGAAAGCGCCAAGCGTGCCATTGCCCGCCTCGTTGACCAGCTTGGCAACGACCGCATTGGGCTTATCGTTTTTGCAGGCGATGCCTACATCCAGCTGCCCATAACGAGCGATTACGTCTCAGCAAAATTGTTCCTCAACTCCATCAACACAGGCATTGTACCCAAGCAGGGAACGGCCATTGGTAAGGCTATCGTAACTGCCACCCGCTCCTACACGCTGCAAAGCGAAAAAAGCCGCGCCCTCATCATCATTTCCGACGGCGAAAACCACGAGGACGACCCTACGGAGGCCGCCACTACCGCCGCTAAGGAGGGCATAAAAATTTACACTATCGGCATCGGGTCGCCGCAGGGAAGCCCCATACAGCTGAAAGATGGCAGCATGATGAAGGACAGGCAGGGCAACATGGTGATAACACGTTTGGACGAGGCGGTGCTGGAAAGCGTTGCCAAAAGCGGCAATGGCATTTACATGCAAGCAACTCCCTCTAACCTTAGGCTGTCCGACATTATCAACGATGTGCGCAAGCTGGATAAGCAAGAGCTGTCGAGCGTTATTTACGAAGATTTCAACGAGCAGTACCACTACCTTTTTTACATTGCCCTTGCGCTGCTGGTGTTGGAGCTGCTAATCTTTGAGCGAAAGGGTAGCTGGAAGAGATTTTTCAACCTATAATTTCAGAATTCAAATAATGGGAAAGAATAACCACATACGAACAACGGCAAGCACAAGGCTGCTATGGGTTGCGCTGCTAAGCCTCGTCCCGTCGATGCTTTTTGCGCTGCCGGCAGAGCGCAAGGA
Source organism: Prevotellaceae bacterium (assembly GCA_031290755.1). GTDB lineage: Bacteria > Bacteroidota > Bacteroidia > Bacteroidales > UBA932 > JAITMY01. The sequence goes on along the minus strand of JAITMY010000060.1, from coordinate 8,089 downwards.
CGTGAGGGCTGGCAACAGGGCATACAAAAAGGGAGACTACGCTACGGCTGAAATTGACTATCGCCGTGCGCTGGACAAGGTGGGGGAGAGCGTTGGCGCTAAGTTCAACCTTGCGAACGCGCTCTACAAGCAGATTGATTCGCTGGATGCGGCGCAAAACGATGGCGTTAAGCAGCAGCTGGAGCAGTCGCGAAAGCTGTACGAAACCGTGGCCGAAACGGCCTCAAGCGATGAGCAAAAAGCAGCGGCCTACTACAACGAGGGCAACACCTACCTGCGCGAACAAAATTTTAAGACCGCTGTAGAGTCGTACAAAAAGTCGCTACGCCTCAACCCAAAGGATATGGAGGCCAAGCAAAACTTAGTTTTCGCTCAGGCCATGAGCAACCAGCAGCAGCAGCAACCTCAACAACAGCAGCAGCAACAGGACAAGGATAAGGACAAAAAAGACGACGAAAAAAAAGAGCAGGATAAAAATCAACAAGACCAACAACAGCAGCAGCAACCGCAACAGCAGGATAATAATCAGGACAAGCAGCAACAGCAGCAGCAGCAGGAAAAAATATCAAAGGAGGATGCTCAACGGATGCTGGAAGCGCTGGAGCAGCAAGAAAAAGAAACGCAGGATAAGGTGAAAAAGGAAAAGGCGCAGAAGGCAAGGCAGCGCAGCTCAGATAAAAATTGGTAGCTACTTACGGGGAAACGGAACATAAACGGAATTTGAAAAACATGGTAAACTTTAAGCTCAAAACGGCATTTGCAGCTCTTGCTGTCCTGCTGTGCTCAGCGTACGTGCAGGCACAATCTTTACGCTTAGACATTGGAGCGCCCCGCGTAGTTACGGTAGGTGAAATGTTTCGCGTAACGTTTACCGCCAACGGCAGCGTCGATAATTTTGCTGCGCCGGATCTAAGCAACTTTACTATAGTCGCAGGGCCGGCGCAATCAAGCAGCTCGCAGGTGAACATTGCTAATGGCAAGGTAACTCAAAACGTACAGTACTCGTACACCTACACGCTACAGGCCGATAAGGAGGGGAAGTTTACCATCGGTGTAGCGAAGGTGAAGTCCGACGGCAAGGAGGCGCAAACGCAGCCGTTCACCATCGAATGTGTGAAGGGCGAAGCGCAGCCGCAGCAAAAAAAGCAGCAGCAACCGGCGGCAGGCGCAGCGACCGGCGGCGATAATTCGCTGTACATAGGCGTAACGCTAAGCAAAAAAGAGGTGTATCGCGGGGAGCACATTGTTGCCAAAACCAAGCTGTACGTGCGCAACACGAGTATTAGCAACGTCGCCAACTTCAAAGTGTCGCCCTACACCGGCTTTTGGACGCAGGATATAGAGGCGGCGAAGCAGCTTGCGTTTGTGCGGGAGAACGTCAACGGAGCGGTGTACGACGTGGGGATGCTCTACTCCCAGCTGCTGTTTCCGCAGCAATCGGGCGAGCTGACCATTGCGCCGAGCGAGATAGATGTGGTGGTACAGGTACGCGCCCGCGCTCGTGATGTGTTTGAAGATTTTTTTGGCGGAGGCTACCAGAATATCAATAAGCACCTGCAATCGAAGCCCCTCAAGGTGAAGGTGAAGGATTTGCCGAGCGGCGCCCCCGCGTCGTTTGCCGGAGCAGTGGGCAACTTTAAAGTTGATGCGTCGGTAACCAAAAACAAGCTGACCGCCAACGATGCAACTACGCTCACCATCCGCGTGTCGGGCAGCGGCAACCTCAAGCTCATCAACGCGCCAAAGGTGGAGCTCCCTATAGACTTTGAAGTTTACGATACCAAAACTACGGATGCGATTAAAAATTCCGATGCCGGCTCCAACGGCTACCGCCTGTTTGAAATACCGCTAATTCCGCGCAGCGCGGGCGATTTCATTGTGCCGCCCATAGAGTTTTCGTTCTTCAATCCGGTTACGGAGCAGTACACCACCCTGCGCACAAAAGACCTTCACATTTTGGTGGAAAAAGACACCAAAGTGCAGCAAGGCTACACGTCGTCGGACGTGCGCAAGGAAGGCATAAAGTCGCTGGGGCACGACATTCGCTTCATCAAGGTGGACGAATCGCTTGACCAGCAAGACGAGCTGTTCTTTGGCTCTGCGCTGTTCTTCGCGGTGTACGCGGCGTTGCTGCTGGCTTTTGTGCTGATAGCGACGTGGCTGAAAAAGCATAAGAAGGACATCCAAAATGTGGTGCTGGTGCGCAACAAAAAGGCCAACAAAGTAGCCAAAAAGCGCCTGCAAAATTCGGCGCAGCTGCTGAAAATGGGCAACGCGCAAGGCTTCTACAACGACCTGCTACGCGCGATGTGGGGCTACCTGAGCGACAAGCTGAGCATCCCCGCCGCCGAGCTGTCGCGCGAAAGCGCACAGGTAGCATTCGCCGAGCGCAACATTGAGGTGCCCTACATCGAAACATTCCTTAGCGTGATTGACGAGTGCGAATTTGCCCGCTACGCGCCCAGCAGCGGACGAAAGGAGATGGAGCAGCTCTACCGCGAAGCCTCCGGCGTTATCAGCAAGCTGGAGCAACGAATTAGGTAGCGAACCACCTGTAACCTTTGATTTTTGAACGTTGAACTTTACTCATTTTCGTATGAAAAAAATAGTCCTACTCTGCTGCGTAGCCATGCTCCCGATGCTGGTGGCCGCGCAATCCGACAGCCTTTGGCAAAAGGCCAACGCGCTCTACGCCGGCGGAAAATTCGCTGAAGCCGCGGAGGTGTACGCGCAGCTTGAAGAAAGCGGCGCCGTTAACGATGCGCTCTTTTACAACGCGGGCAACGCTTTTTACAAGCTGGGCGAAACGGCCAAGGCCATTCTGCGCTACGAACGCGCCCTGAAGATTGATGCTCGCAACGAGGATGCGCTGTACAACCTTGCGCTGGCCAACGAGCAGATTGTGGATAAGATTGAGCCGGTGCCGCAGTTTTTCTTGGTAACGTGGATACAGACTTTTCGCAACATGCTGAGCATGGATGCGTGGGCTATCCTTGGCGTTGCGCTGCTGCTGGTGGCGCTGGCGCTAATGCTCCTTGCCATGTCCGGCGCCCCGCAACGCCGCAAGCTGTCGTTCGCGCTTGCCATTGTGCTTTTGTGCCTGTCGCTTACGGCAACATACGTGGCGTTTCGGCAGGAGCAAGATTTTTTCCGGCATAAGGAGGCCATCGTGCTGGTGCCCGTAACCTCCGTCAAAGCCTCGCCCGACGGCGGAGGCCTCGACCTCTTTGTGCTGCACGAGGGCACCAAGGTGGCGGTGCTGGAAACCATCGGCAGCTGGAAAAAAATCAAAACCGCCGACGGAAACCAAGGGTGGCTACCCGTTAGCGCCATTGAGCTTATCTAAGCAGCCCTGCACACCGCAAGCTGCTATACCCATGAGGTTGACTTTTTTGGGAACGGGGACGTCGCAGGGCGTGCCGATGGTAGGGTGCCGCTGCCGCGTGTGCCGCTCAACCGACCCGCGCGACAAGCGCCTGCGCACCGCCGCCCTGCTGGAGCTGGACGGCGCCACGCTGATGATAGACGCCGGCCCCGATTTTCGCACCCAGCTGCTGCGCGAGGACGTGGCGCGGCTGGACGCCATTCTGCTCACCCACGAGCACACCGACCACACCGGCGGCCTGGACGACGTGCGGGCCTTCAACCACTTCATGCGCTGCCCCATGCCGGTGTACGCCGAAGAGCGCGTGCAGCAAGCCCTGCGGCGCACTTTTGCCTACGCTTTCGGCGCGCAGCGCTACCCCGGCGCCCCGCAGATAGCGCAGCACACCATTCGGGAAGGGCAAGCGTTCGAGGTGCAGGGCGTGCGCGTAACGCCCGTTCGCGCCATGCACGCGCAGCTGCCGGTGCTCGGATTTCGCGTGAAAAACCTTGCCTACATTACCGACGCCAACTTTGTGGGGAGCGAGGCCAAGCAGCAGCTGCGCGGCCTCGACGTGCTGGTGCTGAACGCCCTGCGCAGGGAGCCGCACGTGTCGCACTTCACGCTCGGCGAGGCGCTACAGCTCATCGCCGAGCTGAAGCCCGCCAAGGCCTACCTCACGCACATCTCGCACCAAATGGGGCTGCACGCTGAGGTGCAGCCAAGCCTGCCCCACGGCGTAGCGCTGGCCTACGACGGCCTGATGCTGGAGTAACTGCCAACTTGTCATCTCCCCTCAGGCTGGCAAGAAAATTGATTGTTGGCTACTGAAACCTTTAAACATTTTTGCTATGAACCTCAACATTTTTACGATAAAGGCGCAGGAGGTGGTGCAGCAGGCCATCAGCATGGCGCAGGGCAACGGGCAGCAGGCGGTGGAGGCCGCCCACCTGCTCAAGGCCGCGCTGGAGGCCGCCGAGGGCGTTACCTCCTACCTGCTGGGCAAGCTGGGCGTGAGCGCCGACAGCCTACAGGCGCCGCTGGACAAGCTCATCGCCTCGCACCCCAAGGTGTCGGGCGGCGAGGTGTACCTCTCGCCTGCCGCCAGCGCAGCGGTGCAGAAGGCGCAGGCGGCGGCCAAGGACATGGGCGACGAGTACGTGGCCGTAGAGCACCTGCTGCTGGGCCTGCTGGCCGCGGGCGACGGCGCGGCCAAGCTCCTCAAGGAGCGCGGCGTGGGCGAGCAAGACCTCCGCGCCGCCATCGCCGAGCTGCGCAAGGGCGCCAAGGTGAGCAGCCAAACCGCCGAGGAGACCTACAACGCCCTCAACCGCTACGCCGTGAACCTCAACGAGCAGGCGCAAACGGGCAAGCTCGACCCCGTGATTGGCCGCGACGACGAAATCCGCCGCGTGCTGCAAATCCTCTCGCGCCGCACCAAGAACAACCCCATCCTCATCGGCGAGCCGGGCGTGGGCAAAACCGCCATCGCCGAGGGCATCGCGCACCGCATCGTGAGCGGCGACGTGCCCGAAAACCTCAAGAGCAAGCGCATCTACTCGCTCGACATGGGCGCCCTCATCGCCGGCGCCAAGTACAAGGGCGAGTTCGAGGAGCGCCTCAAGTCCGTGGTCAACGAGGTCGTGAAGTCCGACGGAAGCGTGATCCTCTTCATCGACGAAATCCACACGCTGGTGGGCGCCGGCAAGAGCGAGGGGGCTATGGACGCCGCCAACATCCTCAAGCCCGCCCTCGCCCGCGGCGACCTCCGCGCGGTGGGCGCCACCACGCTCGACGAGTACCAAAAGTACTTTGAAAAGGACAAGGCGCTGGAGCGACGATTCCAAACGGTGGTCGTCAGCGAGCCGTCGCCCCAAGACGCCATCTCCATCCTGCGCGGCCTCAAGGAGCGCTACGAAAGCCACCACAAGGTGCGCATCAAGGACGACGCCATCATCGCCGCCGTGGAGCTCAGCCACCGCTACATCACCGCGCGCTTCCTGCCCGACAAGGCCATCGACCTCATCGACGAGGCCGCCAGCAAGCTGCGCCTTGAGATGAACTCCGTGCCCGAAATCATCGACACGCTCAACCGCCGCCTCCGCCAGCTCGAAATTGAGCGCGAGGCCATCAAGCGCGAGGGCGACAGCAAAAAGGTGGCCGAGCTCAGCGCCGACATTGCCAACGCCACCGACCAGCGCAACGCCCTCAACGCCCAGTGGCAGCAGGAAAAGGACGTGATAGACAGCATCCAAAAGAGCAAGCAGCGCATCGAGGCCTACCGCGTGCAGGCCGAGGCCGCCGAGCGGCAGGGCGACTACGGGCTGGTGGCCGAGCTGCGCTACGGCAAAATCCGCGAGGCCGAGGCCGAAATCGCCCTGCTCAACCGCCAGAAGGAGGAGCGCCCGGGCGCCTTCGCCCTCGTCAACGAGGAGGTGGACCCCGAGGACATCGCCGAGGTGGTGGCCAAGTGGACGGGCATCCCCGTAACCAAAATGCTGCAAGCCGAGCGCGACAAGCTGCTGAGCCTCGAGGCCGAGCTGCACAGGCGCGTGGTGGGGCAGGACGAGGCCATTGCCGCCGTGGCCAACGCCGTGCGCCGCAGCCGCGCTGGCCTACAGGACGACAAGCGCCCCATCGGCTCCTTCATCTTCCTCGGCACCACCGGCGTGGGCAAAACCGAGCTGGCCAAGGCGCTGGCCGAGCTCCTGTTCGACGACGAAAACCTCCTCACCCGCATCGACATGAGCGAGTACCAAGAGCGACACTCCGTGAGCCGCCTCATCGGCGCGCCTCCGGGCTACGTGGGCTACGACGAGGGCGGACAGCTCACCGAGGCCGTCCGCCGAAAGCCATACTCCGTGCTGCTGCTCGACGAAATAGAAAAGGCGCACCCCGACGTGTTCAACACCCTCCTACAGCTGCTCGACGACGGGCGCCTCACCGACAACAAGGGGCGCACGGTGAACTTCAAGAACACCATCATCATCATGACGTCCAACATCGGCTCCGCCCTCATCATGGAGAACATGGACAAGCTCACCGAGGCCAACCGCGAGCGCCTCCTGAGCCGCACCAAGCAGGAGGTGGTAGAGCTCCTCAAGCAGTCCGTGCGCCCCGAATTCCTCAACCGCGTGGACGAGGTCATCATGTTCACCCCCCTCACCCGCGAGGACGTGGCCGCCATCGTGCGCATGCAGCTGGCGCAGCTGCGCAGGGTGCTGCTCGAGGGAAGCGGCGTGCACCTCAGCCTCACCGACTACGCCATGAGCTGGGTCGTAGAGCAGGGCTACGACCCCGCCTTCGGCGCCCGACCCGTGAAGCGCGTGCTCCAGAAGGAGCTCGTGAACGAGCTCGCCAAGCAGCTCCTCGCCGGAAAAATCAGCAAGGAAAAAAAGGTGGTGGTGGACTACTTCGGCAGCGGGCTGGTGTTCAGAAATTAGGGGGAGGCGGGCATAAATCTTTTTCAATAGTTTGGTAAGCTGAAAAAAATCCCTACCTTCGCGTGTTCAATGTTGGCGCACATGTTGTTTTTGCTATATACTAAGGAGCACAAAATGGGAAATTACGTTACTTCACCGCTACAAGCCTTCGCCAAAGCGCCCCGCACCCCTGAGGGGGCGCTTGGCACCCCGGGGCAAGCCCGCCGCACCCCTGCGGGGGCGCTTGGCGCCTCAGGGCAAACCCGCCGCACCCCTGCGGGGGCATTTGGCACCTCAGGGCAAACCCGCCGCACCCCTGCGGGAAGGTTTGGCATCTCAGGACAAACCCGCCGCACCCCTGCGGGAGCAATTGGCATCTCAGGGCAAACCCGCCGCACCCCTGCGGGAGGGTTTGGCATCTCAGGACAACCCCGTATCAACCTCAATTTACTCACTAAAACCTTACAGCCATGCTAAAAATTAACGCTATTCTATTTCACTACCAGCGCAACGAGGCGCACTTAGAGTTTCTGCTGGAGTTCCGGAAGCTGCTTGACAAGTTCCCCGAAGCGCGGGCGCAGGTGGAGCCGCTCTGCGGCGCCTTTGACCCGCTGCTGGCGCTGGAGCAAAAGCTGGTGGACGCCGCCCGCGCCAGCAGCTTCACCCAGCTGCTGGCCGAGGCCGACCACCGCATTGACCGCGACGTGGCGGCGATAAAGGCGGCCATCGCCTCGGCGCTGCACCACTTTGACCCCACCGTGGCCGAGGCCGCCCGCGCGCTGCACGACCGCCTGAAGGTGTTCGGCAACATCAGGGCCAAGGCCTACGAGGAGGAAAGCGCCGCCGTGCAGCAGCTGCTGCACGACCTGCAAGGCCAGCTCGCGCAGCAGGTGAGGCTGGTGGTGGGCTTGCAGGCGTGGGTGCAGGAGCTGGCCACCGCCGAGGCGGAGTTCGTGTCGCTCTTTGAGCGGCGCAACACCGAGCTGGCCGACCGCCCGCAGGAGAACCTGCGCAGCGTGCGCCGCCAAGTAGAGGAGGTGTACCACAAAATCACCGCCTGCCTCGACACCGACCTCATCCTGCACGGCGAGGAAAGGTGCGGCGAGCTTGCGCGGCAGCTCAACGAGGAGGTGAAGTACTTCAACGAGCACAACCACCAGCACCGTAAAAAAGACCTTGCGGCGGCGGGCGCCTGCGCGGTAGCCCCCATCGCCCCGCAGCCCTACACGGGCAAGCCCATCGCCGTTATCCCCACCGCAAGCTACCACGAGGCAGGCAAGCCGGCAAAGGAGCTGGTGTTTGC
>JAITMY010000129.1 GCA_031290755.1 Prevotellaceae bacterium | reverse complement strand
AAAACGATGAACCGAAAACAACTTTACATTCTTGCCGCCGGCCTGCTGCTGGCGGTTGCCGTCGCGGCGCTGATTATTTTTGGGCGCACGCTGTTTGTCGGCGCCACAGAGTTCGGCTTTGGCGATGCCAACAGGGTGCGCCGCATTACCATCACCAGCAGCAGCGGGCAGCTGAAGCTGCGCAAGCGCGGCCGCGCGTGGGTGGTCAACGGCGAGCAGGCTGCGCAGGCCGAAAAGGTGAACGATGCGCTCTTTGCCCTGCAAATGCTGCAAGTCAAGTACCCGCTGCCGGCCTCGCACGCCGCGGCCTACGAGCAGGCCATGCAGCGTAGCGCCTTGCACCTGCGCCTGTCCGGTAGGCTGGGGGGCATACGCCGCTACACCGTTTGCCAGCTCGACACCCTGCTGGTGGGCACCCTCCGCGAGGGGCAGCCCTACGTGCTTGAGGTGCGCGGCAACGAAGGCTTAGACCTCCTTTCGATGCTGAGCGCCAACCCCCTCTTTTGGCGCAAAACTCTGCTGGTAAGCATCATGCCGTCGCACATCGCCGCCGTTGCCGTGGAGGACTTGGGCAAGCCCGAGCGCTCCTTCAAGCTGAGCATCGACACGCTGGGGCAGGCGCAGGTCGAGGCGCTCTACTCCGGCGAGGTGTTCCGCAACCTCAACGAGGAGCGCCTACAGCGCTACCTTTCGTACTACCAGAGCGTAAGCTTCGAGCGCTACGTTACCGACCCGACCGGCGAGGACGTGAGCGACATCGCGCTTAGCCCCGCCTACATTTTCACCATTGAGAACGTCAACGGCCACGCCCAAACCTTCACGCTGCTCCACATGCCCGTAAGAGACACCCTCGACGCCTTCGGGCGGCCTGCCGAGGTTGACCTCAACCGCTGCTACCTACAGCAGGAGGGCGACCCCAAGCTGGCCATAGCGCTGTGGGTTGATTTTGACATACTTATAAAAGATATTAGCTACTTTTTGACAAAGTAGCGTTCATAAAGTTGGCACCGTAAGCTGCTGGGCAGTAGCCTCATGAAAAAAAATATCATGAAGTTATAAACAGCCGGTTTTGGCAGCTCGTTTTTTTATACCTTTGTGGCTCGTTTTTCGGAAGAAATTTATTGCTTAATAGCTACTAAAAAAAACTTAACTACGTATGAAATTTGTAATTCCAAGCACAGAGCTGCTTAACCATCTACAGCTGATGGGTAAGGTGATGAACAGCAAGAACACGCTGCCTATTTTGGACAACATCCTGCTTCGCCTTCAGGGCAGCAAGCTGACGTTCATGGCATCCGACCTTGAAACCACGCTGGTTTCGGAGGTTGAGGTGCCCAACGTGGAGGAGGACGGCAGCGTGGCGGTGCCCCGCATGATGGCCGAGGCGCTGAAGGAGTTCCCCGAGCAGCCGCTCACCCTCTCCGTCAGCTCCGACACCTTCCTGATAGAGGTAAGCTGGGCAACCGGCAAGCTCACCTTGGCCGGCTTCGACCCGCAGGAGTTCCCCACGCTGCCGGAGGTTAGCGTTACGGCAAGCATCAGCCTTGCCGCGCCCACGCTCAACGAGGGCATCACGAACACCATCTATGCCTCCGCCGCGGACGAGCTCCGACCGGTGATGAACGGCATCTTCTTTGACTTCACCGGCGAGCACGCCACGTTCGTGGCCTCGGATGCCCACAAGCTGGTGCGCTACCGCCGCCCCGACGTGAAGGTGAGCGGGCAAAACTCCTTCATCCTGCCAAAAAAACCCGCCTCCCTGCTGCGTAGCATCTTAGCAAGGGAGCAGGGCGAGGTGGCCGTGGTGTTCGACAGCAAAAACGCCTCGTTCAGCCTGCCGAGCTACACGCTGGTGTGCCGCCTCATTGAGGGCAACTTCCCGGCCTACGACTCCGTCATCCCCAAGGACAACCCCAACAAAGTCAACACGGATAGGCTTGAGCTGCTGTCGGTAGTGAAGCGCATTGCCCCCCTGGGGCCTGCCGGCACGGGGCTGATTCGCATTAAGTTCTCGGCCAACCAGGTAACCATCATGGCGCAAGACCTTGACTTCTCGCAGTCGGGCGTGGAGCGCATCGCCTGCCAGTACGAGGGCGAAGAGATGGAAATAGGCTTCAAGTCGGCCTTCCTGATTGACATCCTGACCAACCTGCACACGCAAGAGGTGAGCTTTGAGTTTTCCGACCCCAGCCGCGCCGGCCTTATCCTGCCGGTGGGCGAGGACGCCGAAAAGGAGCAAACCCTTGCGCTGCTCATGCCCATGATGATAAACTAAACCGCCATGCAGCTCAACCTGAAAAATCCCATAGCCATTTTTGACTTGGAGACCACGGGGGTGGACGTTGCCCGCGACAGAATTGTCGAAATATCCATCGTGAGGGTCATGCCCAGCGGCAGCGAGGAGGTGAAAACGCTCCGCGTCAACCCCACCGTTCCCATTCCGGCGGAGTCCAGCAAGGTGCACGGCATCTACGACGAGGACGTGAAGGACTGCCCCACCTTTAAGGAGGTGGCCAAGAGCGTGGCAGCCTTCATTGAGGGCTGCGACGTGGTGGGCTACAACTCCACTAAGTTCGACGTCCCCCTGCTGGTGGAGGAATTCCTGCGCGTGGACATGAACGTTGACTTCCGCAACCGCCATCTGGTGGACGTGCAAAACATTTTTCACCGCATGGAGCAGCGCACGCTGGTGGC
>JAITMY010000108.1 GCA_031290755.1 Prevotellaceae bacterium | reverse complement strand
GCGTGGCCTGAAGGCTGTAGCTGACGGAGAGGTTGCCGCCCACGAGGCGCCCCGTGGCCTCGCCCTGCACGTTGAGCGCGCTGCCGGCAAACGGCAGGCTGATGTCTTCGCCGAAAAGGGCGCTGCGCAGGCTCGCCACGCTTTGCTCGTCGGCGAACTTGGCGGGCATGGCGGCGTGCAGGCTCGCCACGCCCAAGCGGTAGAGCGCCATGTGGAGCGCCGTAGTGTCGCTGTAGCCCGCCAGCCACTTGGGGCACTTGGCGAGGGGCGAAAAGTCCACCGCCGGCAGCAGGCGAGCGCAGCCGTAGCCCCCTCTGGCAAAGAGGATGGCGCGGACGTCGGGGGCGCTGAGCAGCTCCTGCAAGTCGGCAGCCCGCTGCTTGTCTGTGCCGGCCATTTGGTGGTGCACGGCCAGCACGTTGCTGCCAAGGCGCACCCGCAGCCCCCACGCCTCCAGCCGCAGCGCGGCCTGCCGTAGCGCGGCCTCGCTGCCGACCCTGCCCGCCGGAGCGCAAATGCCTACCACGTCGCCCGCTGTGAGGGGCGCAGGCTGTACGAAGCGGTGATGGTTTGCCATTGCGAGCGCCTACGCTTTAGGGGGTGATAGCGGCTTAACTTTTGGGTAGCGCTTGGACAGGCAGGCCGTGGCGAGGCGGTACAGCAGCGCCACCACCCACCCGATGGCTGCGCCGAGCAGCCCGCCGCAGAGGATGTCGAGCGGGTAGTGCACCCCCAAGTAGATGCGGGTGTAGGCCACGAACGCCGCGCAGAGCAGGATGAAAATGGTGAAGGGCTTGCTGCGCACCACGTGCAGCGCAAACACCGCGATGGCAAACCAGTTTGCCGCGTGGGAGGACACAAAGCCGTAGCGCCCTCCGCGGTATTCGCGCACCACGTGCACCGCTTCGCCCAGCGCGTGCGAGGGGCGAAGGCGGCAGAATAGCGGCTTGACGAAGCCGCTCGAAATGCGGTCGGCGAGCAGCACGCACAGCGCAAAGCCTGCCAGCACGAGCAGCAGGTTGCGCCACCCCAGCTTGCGGTACACGAAAAACAGGATGAGCAGGAAGAGCGGAGTCCACGTGGCGGCGGCGGTGGCGTGCCACATCACCACATCAAAAAAGCGGCTGTGCATCCCGTTCAAAAACAAGAGCAGGTCGGTATCCCAAGCAGGAAAATTCATAGCGTTTCAGCGTTTAGCGTTTTCCAAAGCAAGTCCTTCAGCTCCCCCAGCCCGCTTTGCGTGAGCGAGGAAATAAACAGGTGGGGCACGCCTCTGGGGAGCGTTTTCTTTACGGCGCGGGTCAGCTCCTCGTCCAGCATGTCGCTTTTTGAAATGGCCAGCACCCGCTTTTTGTCCAGCATTTCGGGGTTGTACTGTTGCAGCTCGCGCAGCAAAATTTTGTACTCGGCCTTGATGTCGTTGCTGTCTGCGGGCACCATGAACAGCAAAATGGAGTTGCGCTCTATGTGCCGCAGAAACCGGATACCCAAGCCCTTGCCTTCGCTCGCGCCCTCAATGATGCCGGGGATGTCGGCCATCACAAACGATTTGTAGTCGCGGTACTTCACGATGCCCAAGTTGGGTTCGAGGGTGGTGAAGGGGTAGTCGGCAATCTTAGGCTTGGCGGCGCTCACCACCGAGAGCAGGGTTGATTTTCCGGCGTTGGGGAAGCCCACCAGCCCCACGTCGGCGAGGAGCTTCAGCTCCAGCACAAACCAGCCTTCCACGCAGGGTTCTCCGGGCTGCGCGTAGCGGGGGGTTTGGTTGGTGGCGCTTTTGAAAAATGCGTTCCCCATGCCGCCGCGCCCGCCCTGCACGATGATGTGCTCTTGGCCGTGCTCGGTAACCTCAAACAGCGGCTCGCCGGTTTCGGCGTTACGCGCTACGGTGCCCAGCGGCACGTCGAGCACGATGTCCTTCCCGTCGGCGCCGGTGCACAGCGTGCTGCCTCCCCTGTCGCCGTCGTCTGCGTGGATATGCTTGCGAAACTTGAGTTGGATGAGCGTCCAGTGCTGCGTGTTGCCGCGCAGGATGATGTGGCCTCCCCGCCCGCCGTTGCCGCCGTCGGGGCCGCCCTTGTCCACAAACTTTTCGCGGTGCAGGTGCATGGCGCCTGCGCCGCCGTTGCCCGAGCGGCAGAATATTTTTACGTAGTCAACAAAGTCGGAGCTTGGCACGGCGCTATGGTTTACAGTGTTTGATGGCGGCACAGAGGTTGGCAAATATTTCGTCGATGCCGCCCACCCCCACAACGGGCAGGTACTTGGCCTGCGCCTTGTAGTAGTCCATCAGGGGGGCGGTTTTTTCGTGGTACACGGCGATGCGCCTGCGAACAACGTCGTCGTCGCGGTCGTCGTCGCGGCCAGAGTACTTGCCGCGCTCCAGCAGGCGGCGCACCAGCTCATCCTCCGGCGCGTTGAGCGCCACCATGCCGCACACGTGCAGGCCTTGCTCGGCCAGCATGGCGTCGAGCATTTCGGCCTGCGGTATGGTGCGCGGAAATCCGTCGAAGATGATGCCGTTGGAGTGCCGGTGCTCGCCTATTTTTTCGGCCACCATTTCGGCCACCATGCTGTCGGGCACCAGCTGCCCCTTATCTATCAGCTGCTTGATGGCTGCGCTGCGGGCCGACTGGCGGGCCACTTCGCTGCGCAGCATGTCGCCGGTGGAGAGGTGAACGAGGTCGTATTTTTCTACTAACTTGTCGGCTTGCGTGCCCTTGCCCGCCCCCGGCGCACCAAATAAAACAATGTTTAACATGGGAAAATGTGAAAAATTTATCGGCAGCTTACTAAACTAAAATCACTTAAATCACGGTGTAAATGTTGGGCAGGTTGCGCCCCAGCCCGTTGTAGTCCAGCCCGTAGCCCACGATGAAATCGTTTGGGATTTCCAGAGCGACGTAGTCCAGCGGCAGCGTTTTTTTATACACGGCGGGCTTGAGCAGCATGGTGGCCATTTTCACCGAGCGCGGCTGGTGCCGCATGAGCGTGGCCATAAGCGCCTCGTAGGTGTTGCCGGTGTCCACAATATCTTCGACGATGATAATATCGCGCCCCACCAGCGCATCGCTGATGCCGATAAGCTCCGTAACCTTGCCGCTGCTGCGCTCGCCGTGGTACGACGCCAGCTTCACAAACGAAATTTCGCACGGAAACGTAACGCGCTTAATCAGGTTGGCGGCAAACATAAACGACCCGTTGAGCACCGACAAAAACAGGGGTGCGCAGGCGCACCCTTCGTAGTCGGCGTTGAGCTTGTCGGCCAAGGCTTGAACCGCCCTGTCTATCTCCTGTTCAGAAATGCTTATCCGAAATTCTTTGTCGAACAGCTTCACCTGCTTCATCTCCTTGTTCTGTTTTTGCATTAAAAAAATTAGGCCGTTTCGGAGCATAACAAAACTTTCCGTTAGGCAATTTGAAAAAAAAAGTATAAGTTTGTACCAAGATTTGAGTGCAAAAGTAGTATATTTTTCGACACAAACATTCGACATGACAGCTAAAGTAAGCATTATTATGGGGAGCACTTCCGATTTGCCCGTGCTGGAAGATGCTTTTAAGTTCTTAAAGGAAAATGAAATACCGTTTGAGGTGAACGCGCTGTCGGCGCACCGCACCACCGACTTGGTGGCCGAGCTGGCAAAGAATGCGCACGCGCGGGGCGTCAAGGTGTTTATTGCCGCGGCAGGCGGCGCTGCCCACCTACCGGGCATTGTGGCCGCGCTGACCCCTTTGCCGGTGATTGGGGTGCCCGTAAAATCGTCTAACTCCATTGACGGGTGGGATTCTATCCTGTCCATTTTGCAAATGCCCGCGGGCATTCCGGTGGCAACGGTGGCGCTCAACGGCGCCAAGAATGCCGCCATCCTTGCTGCGCAAATCATCGGCACGGGCGATCCGGCAGTGCAGCAGCGCGTGCTGAAGTTCAAGGCCGACATGGCCGCTAAGGTGGTGGCCGCAAATGAGGCGCTGCAAAAAAAGGGGATTGCTTATGAACAGTAGCGTTGAAAGGCGGCTTGCTATGCGCCGCTACGTGCTCTGCGTGGGCGCTTGTGCCTTACTGCTGCTGGCAGGCTGTAGCCCGCAGCATCGCCAAATGCGCGCTGCAAAAAAGCAGTCGGAGAAAAACCTGAAGACTCAGGATAAAAATGCCAAGTTGTCGCCGGGGGGCGATCTAAGCAGAGATAATGTCAACTACAAGGACATTGAAAAAATTCGTCACCGTTGTATGCACATCAACAAAAAAGGAAAGCGGTGCACCTACAAGGCGAAGAAGGATAACCGGTACTGCTTTTGGCACGCGCCAAGCCATAAGTATTAGCGCCAGCAAGTTAACGCTGCGGGGAATTTTTGGCCGCCAGCTCCTTTTGGGTGCTCACCCACGTTGCGCTCACCAGCCTGTCGTGGCGGTCGGTAGGCGAGCGGTAGTATATGTACACGCCGTAGATATTTTCGGTTTCGCTGGAGCAGGCGTCAAGCGCCCCCATGTCGAGGGCGCCGGTTTCGTCCACGTAAACGTACTTGTAGCTGTAGTAGCCCTGCTTGAGGGGCACCGACAGCTCGTAGGCCCGGCGGCGTTCGCTGTAGAGCATGGCCAGCTCGCTGCTCAGCTCCCAGCCCGACAGCTCGCCAAAAACGTACACCGTGCCCGGCAGCGGCTGCGCCATTTTCAGTGACAGCAGCACGTTGAGGTAGTCGCTTTGGGTGTCGCTCTCGTCGCGGTAGCGCTCGTTGCGAATTACGTACCGTCCGTTTAAATCTTGGCTGTAGAGGTACTGCCGATACCTTTCGTCCGGCTCCAGCAGCACGTTGTATTGGTCGTTGGCAACCGTTACCTCGCGCACCCGCGCCGTTTTGTACTCGGTGGTAGAGATGTCGAAGTAGCGGTATTCGCTGCCGCCGGGGTATAAGTTTTGGCCGGGCTGCGTGTAGTCGATGGCCTTGCTGCGAATGAATATCGGCGCTGGAGACGGCAGCTGCAAAAAGCGGAACCCGTTTTGCTCCACGCGCACCTTCAGCTCGCTGTAGGGTTGGTCGATGGGCTGGCGGGGGTGCTCCACCAGCAGCTCCAGCTGCTGCGAGCACTCGTCGTTGCCGGCCAGCGGCAGCGTGCGCACCTTCACCTGCGCACCGATGCCCGCGTCCTCCACCACCGAAAAGCTGCGCTGAAGCAGCGGCTCATCCATGTTGTCGCCGTCGTAAACCTTTATGAGGTAGCTGCCTGAAAGTTTTACCTGCATTTGAGCGTTGGGTACCTCCAGCGCGTAGTGCGTGTAGCCCACCAGCGTGTTGAACGACTGCTCGTAGCCGCTGATATTGTCGCTGGCGAAGCCCTCAATGTAGTCGGAGGGGAAGAGGTCAGCCTCGCGCCAGTCCGCATCACAGAGCACAATTTTGTAGGCGAGGAAGCGTCCGCTGCCGGAGAGGTCGTCAAACGAGAGCAGCAACTTTTCGCTGGAGTGGAGCGCAATTACGGGGTCGGTCATTTCGCTGCCGAGCTTGCGCAGCTGAATGGTTTTGATGCTCTTGTCAAAGCACCCATCTGCCCCCTTGCGCAGCTGCCCTGCGGCAGGGCACGGCGCCGCCACAGTAAGCAGGAGCAGCCAGCGGAAGATGTTTTTGTTCATGGCCACCTAACATTTTTTTACGCCGCCTTTGACGGTGTGCATTGCTTGGTCGCCGTGAGCGCCCACCACGTTTAGCGTGCGAGGGTTAATCGTTAAATCCATTGCCTCAAGCGGAATAGCGCCGAGCAACACCTCATTGGCGTTAG
>JAITMY010000117.1 GCA_031290755.1 Prevotellaceae bacterium | reverse complement strand
CGAACAGCTCTTTTTGCAAGCCCGCAACGTAGCCCACAAGTTCGGTATCCAACCACAACAGCTTAGGCGCTTTGCGCAAGTCGGCTACCAGCGGAAATTCTACGGAGGTGCTGGGGTAGGAGAGCTCCAGCAGCAACGCCTTTTGCAGCGTGGCGTTTGGGGCGTACTTTTCGGCATCGTCGCGGTAGCCGTTGAGCAGGGTTTCGTAAATGGTGTTGAGCCGTACAACGTCTTTGGTTTGCGCGTAGGAGGCAACGGCTTCGGGCATACCGCCCACCAGCACATATTGATTAAACAGCTTCATCATGCTGCCGTGAATGGCAGCCGGCAGCGATATGCTTTGCAGGGCTTGCAGTATTTGGGTTTCGCCCATTGCATCCAAAAATTCTGCAAAAGAGCAAGGGCGCAACGCCATATACTCCACCCGCTCTACGGGAAAAGAAATGTGGGTATCGATGAGACTTTCGAGCAACGAGCCTGCCGCAATAACGTACAGCTCGGGGAGGTCTTCGTAAAAGTAGCGCAGCAAAGCAACCGCCTTGGGCGAACACTGAATTTCGTCGATAAACAGCAGCGCCTTGCCCGTGCGTTTACCCTGTTTTTTGTGGAGGTATATGGCAGTCAGAACGTCTTCGGCAGTATCATTTTTTTCAAACAGCTCGCGTTCCTCCGCCCGCTCCAAGTCGAGGTGCAGGAAGGTATCGAACTCTGTGGCAAAAATTTTCACCAGCGTTGTTTTACCCACCTGCCTTGCTCCGCGAATGATAAGGGGCTTATGGAGAGGGTTGTTTTTCCACATCCGAAGCGCCTGTATGGTATGTCTTTGAAACATAGATAATTTTATTTGTACTTGGCGCAAAGATACTGTTTGTAACAAATCCAAACATGAAATCGGATTTTCTTGTAACAGAACCAAGCATGCGTGGCAGCCCCCACCCACAATAATCGCCTCAGCTCCGTACAAATAAGAAAGGGTTTCGAGCAACCTCGAAACCCTTTCTTACCATTAGTGGGAGTTGAGGGGTTCGAACCCCCGACCCTCTGCTTGTAAGGCAGATGCTCTAAACCAGCTGAGCTAAACTCCCTCAACTATTCGTTTGGGGGAGCAAAGATAGTACATTTTTCTTTCGCTCCAAATATTTTGGCAAAAATATTCAAAAAAAGTTGCCCCCCGTGGCGTGGCAAGGGGCAGCAAGCCGCCGGTGGCTACTGCCCACCGGCGCTTTTTAGGCTGTGCACCTCTTTTTCCAGCTCCAGCAGCTTGGCTTGCAGGCTGGAGAAGTTTTTGAACAGCACGAAGCTGCGGCGGTAGGTGCTTGCCGGAAGGTTGGGGCAGCCCATGTGGATTTCGCCGTCTTTGATGTTGGAGGTTACGCCTGTTTTGGCGGCCAGCTGCACGTTGTTGCCAATGGTGAGGTGGCCGATGATGCCTGCCTGCCCGCCAAACATGCAGCCTTCGCCGATTTTGGTGGAGCCGGCTATGCCGTTGAGGGCAGCCATCACCGTGTTGCGCCCTACCTCCACGTTGTGGGCTATGTGCACGAGGTTGTCCAGCTTCACCCCGCTGTGGACGATGGTGGAACCCATCGTGGCGCGGTCGATGCAGGTGTTGGCGCCCAGCTCCACGTCGTCTTCAACCACCACGTTGCCTATCTGCGGGATTTTCTGGTAGCGCTTGTTCTCGTCGGGGGCGAAGCCAAACCCGTCGGAGCCAACCACCGCGCCGGCGTGGAGGATGCAGCGCTGGCCTACGCGGCAGCCGGGGTATATCTTCACGCCCGGGTAGAGGATGGTGTCGTCGCCCACGGTGGCGTTGTCGCCTACGTAAACGTGGGGGAAGATTTTTACGTTGCGCCCCACCGTTGCCCCCTTGGCGATGTAGGCGTAGGCCCCCACGTAGCAGCCTTTGCCCAGCTTAGCCCGCCACGACACGTGCGAGTGGTGCTCGCGGCCAGTGCGCTTCACCGCGTTTTGGGCGGCGTAGAGGTCGAGCATGGCCGCGATGCTGCGGTAGGCGTCGTCCACCCACACGATGGTGTAGGGCACTGCCTCGCGCAGCTTGAACGTGCGGCTGATGATGGCCACGTCGGCCTTCGTTTTGTAGAGCCAGTCCTCGTACTTGGGGTTGGCCAGAAAGCACAGCGTGCCCGCCGTGGCCTGCTCTATGCGGGCAAATCCTGATACTTTCACCTCGGGGTTTCCCTCCAGCTCGCCGTTCAGGTAGGTGGCGATGTCGCGTGCGGTTAGCTCCATTTTTCTTACGGTTTAAAGTTTACTACTGCATGGGGTTCGCTGTCAACTTCTTTCGGATGGCATAGAAAGTGCTTGGTGGTGGCGTGCCTGAAGGCGGTTGCGTTGAGCATGTCCGACACCTCGTAGATGTCGCGCAGGGCGCCGTTTTTCTGCACAATCATTATCGGGTCGCCGGTGGAGCTGTAGGCGCGGTTCACCAGCGCCTTGGCTTGGGTAAAGTAGGCGGCCTCGTGGCTGCTCAGCGCCAGCAGCTGCGCCGTTTGCTGTAGCAGGGTGGCCACGCGCCCGGCCTCGAACTCCTCTGCCCTGATGTCCACCTTGGGCAGCCTGCGCTCGGCGAGCATCCGGCACAGGAGGCGCAGCACCCTGTCGGGGTGGGCGCCCCACGCCTTGACGGCGCAGTCCACGTCGCAGTCGGCCAGCTGCACGAAGCGTGGCAGGGCCTGCCCTCCGGCGAGGAGGTCGGCGCCCAAATCGTGCGCAAGGAAGGGCTGTAAGGCCTCGGTGGCCGGCAGCGGCTCACCCTGCCGCACCAGCGCCTTGGCGCGCGCAAAGATGTTGACCAGCAGCTGCTCGGCGGCAATCACCGCCTTGTGCAGGTACACCTGCCAGTACATGAAGCTGCGGGCTATCAGGAATTTCTCTACCGAGTGGATGCCCTTCTCCTCGACCACCAGCTCGTCGTTCACCACCTCCAGCATTTTGATGATGCGCTCCACGCCCACCGCGCCCTCGGCCACGCCCGAAAAGAAGCTGTCGCGCAGCAGGTAGTCCAGCCTGTCCACGTCGAGCTGGCTGGAGACAAGGCGGTGCAGGAAGTTTTTCGGGTAGCTGCCGCCGAAGATGGCCAGCGTGAGGTCGAGCCGCCCGCCCATTTCGCGGTTCAGCGCGTGCATCATGGCTGCCGATATGTGCTCGTGGGCCACGCCCTCCACGAGGCTGAACTCCAGCGCGTGGCTAAACGGCCCGTGCCCGATGTCGTGCAGCAGCATGGCGCACTCGGCGGCCTCGGCCTCGTCGCTGCTGATGTGGTGCCCCTTGGCGCGTAGCGCCTCAATGGCCTGCCCCATGAGGTGCATGGCGCCCAGCGCGTGCTGAAAGCGGGTGTGGCAGGCGCCCGGATATACCATGTGCGTAAGCCCCAGCTGCTTCACGCCGCGCAGCCGCTGGAAGTAGGGGTGCTCAATGATTTCGTAGGCCAGCGCGCTGCGAATGCTGATAAACCCGTGAACGGGGTCGTTGACTATTTTTTGCTTTTTCATGTTGCGGGGGCAAAGATAGGAAAAATCTTTTTGCGCCGTTCGTTTTTTTCCTATCTTTGCCCCACTACGGAAATAAAAAAGTAAAAAACAGATGACCAAGCTGCTACTTTCCCTTTTGCTGCTGGCGCCGGCGAGCGCCCTTGCACAGATAGGCGCCGAGGCTCCGGCGTTTAGCGACACCACCAAGTATCGCCCCATCGTGCAGGCGCCGAGCGACACCACCACCTACCGCCCCCTGAGCAGGGTGCAGGACAGGGTGCTCGTCTTTACGAACCACGCCGGCCTGCTCTCCGCCGAGCAGCCCAGCGGGCGGGCGGCACGCTTCACGTGGCAGCGGCTCGACACGGCCAGCCTGACGTTCCAAACCATCTGGATAGACACGGTGCCCCTCGACACCGCCCCCCCCCGCGACCTCTTCACGCCGCTGGAGCGCGACAGCAGCGACTGCGGCAGCCGCCTCCCAATGCAGGTTACCTGCGCCAGCCCCCGCAGCGCCTCCGCGCTGCCCGACAGCGTGGGCGCGGGCTACTACCGCGTGCTGACCGATACGCTGCGAACCATAGACAGCATCGTGATATGCAGCTCCTTTTGCACCGTAGATAGCAGCAACGACACCATCCGCCGGCAGGCAGCCCTGCCCGTGCACGTGGGCGTGGCCCTCGCGCCTGCCGACACCTTCGGGGCATGGGTAGTGCTCGACACGTTCCGCATCGACAGCATCGCAAAGATTTCGCAGGACTGCGAGTTCCTCAACCTGCGGGCCATCTTCTACCCCGCGGGCATCAACGAGGGCTACTACACCTACGCCTACCTCGACCTGTGGCGCACCCCCCGCAAGGAGCAGCGCACCTACCCCGACTGCCTCGACTGCTACATCAAGAGCGTGGCGTGGAGCACCACCCCCGGCGACATACACAAGGACGCCGACGTGGAGGCGGGCGACGAGTGGAAGCACTCGTTCAACGCCTACGTCCCCACGCCCTTCTACGACGCCAAGTATAAGGTGGAGGTCGAAAGCTACTTCGGGGTGCAGCGGGAGCGCGAAACCGATAGCATCGAGGCGCACGCCACCCACGCCAAGCTGAAGCTGTACGTAGGGCGAGGCGGCGACAGCGGCGACAGCGCAGGCTGGGAGGAGAAAACGGACGACACGCCGGAGGACGCCCCGCTGTCCGTGCGCTTGGCCAACGCATCGCTCAACGCCAAGGATAGCGCCACGTTCACGTGGGAGCTGTTTTCCAACCTGTACGAGCTGCCGGAGAACGACCCCAAGGCCACGCCGCCGCTGCTGTGGCCGCAGGTGCTTACCACCGACTCCGCCGAGGCCGTGCACCCCGCCAAGCCCTACCAGCCCGGCAAGTACCCCATAGCCCTCACGGTGCTCAACCGGCACGGCTGCCAGAGCACCGACACGGTAACCGTAGAGGTGGCCGAGTACCTCATCACCCAGAGCGCCATCCCCCCCGTGCTCACCCCCAACGGCGACGGCCAAAACGACCTGTTCCAGATAAAAGACCCCGCCACGAACGTGCACTCGGTGGAGTCCATCGACGTCAGCATCATGAACCGCTACGGGCAGCTGGCCTTCAGCAGCCGCGACGTGCTGTTTGCCTGGGACGGAAAGCTGCGCGGCACCAACAGCCTCGCGCCCGCCGGCGTGTACTTCTACATCATTCGCGCAGCAGGCTACAGCAAGCAGCGAAGGCCAATCAAGCAAACGCTCAAAGGCTACTTCCACCTGTTCAACGGGGAGTAGGGGGCAAAAGGAAAAACGCTATATATAAAGGAGGATACAATGGAAAACAATCGCGAGCTACCTGTAGGCATACAGGATTTTGAGAAGCTGCGCCGGGGCGGGTGCCTTTACGTGGACAAAACCGGCTACATTTACCAGCTCACGCGGAGCGAAAAGCCCTACTTTCTGGGGCGCCCGCGCCGCTTCGGCAAGAGCTTGCTGATAACCACGCTCAAGGCCTACTTCCTCGGCAAAAAAGAGCTGTTTGAAGGGCTGGCGGTAGAGGCGCTGGAGAAGGAGTGGACGGCCTACCCCGTGTTCCACATAGACTTCAACGGCGCCAACTACGGCGGCGACGGGATGAGCGCGCTACGCTCACACCTCAACAGCCTCCTGCATGATTTTGAGGCAAAGTGGCAGTGCCCCGTGCAAGAGGGCAGCGACTTATCCGCCCGCTTTCGCAACCTCATCCAGTACACCTGCGAGCACACCGGCCTCAAGGTGGTGGTGCTCATCGACGAGTACGACAAGCCGCTGCTGGAAACGATGGACAACCCGCAGCGGAGCGAAGAGTTTCGCACGTTCTTCAAGGGCTTCTACGGCGTAATCAAGGGGTCAGACGCCTACCTGCGCTTCGTGATGCTCACGGGCGTAACCAAGTTCTCGCAGGTGAGCATATTCAGCGACCTCAACCAGCTCGTGGACATCAGCATGGATGAAGAATATGCGGGCATCTGCGGCATATCAGAGACAGAGCTGCTGCAACACTTTGAGCCGGAAATACGCACACTTGCCAAAAAGCAAAAAATGTCCTACAAGGCAACCCTCGCCGAGCTGAAAAAGCGCTACGACGGCTACCACTTCGCCATGAACAGCGAGGGGATGTACAACCCCTTCAGCCTGCTCAACACGTTCAACTCGCAAGCCTTTCGCGACTACTGGTTCAAGACAGGAACGCCTACGTTTCTGGTCAAGATGCTCAAGAACGCGGACTTCGATATCCGCAAGCTGGAGAACGACATCACCATATCCGCCCGCTCTGTTACCGACTACCGCGCCGACAACAGCAACCCCATACCCGTGCTCTACCAGAGCGGCTACCTCACCATCAAGGGCTACCGCCCGCAGTACGAGGCCTACACGCTGGGCTTCCCCAACGGCGAGGTAGAGTACGCCTTTCTGAGCGAGCTGCTGCCCCTGTACGTGCCAAGCCCCGTGGTGTGCCAAGACTTCTGGGTGGGCACGTTCATTGACGAGCTGCTGGCGGGCGAGGTGGACAGCTTCATGGGGCGCCTCCGCGCGCTCTTTGCCGACATCCCCTACGACCTGAACGACACCACCGAAAAGCACTACCACTACGGCTTCTACCTTATCTTTAAGCTCATGGGGCAGTTTGTCCTCTCGGAGGTGCACAGCGCCCGAGGCCGCGCCGACGCGGTGGTGGTGGCGGGCAGCACGGTGTACGTCTTCGAGTGCAAAATCACCGAGCAGGCCAGCGCCGTGGATGCCCTGCGGCAGATAAGCGACCGGGGCTACCACCTGCCCTACGCCACCGACGGGCGCAAGGTGGTGAAGGTGGGCGCCGAGTTCAGCGCCGAGGAGCGGACAATAAAAAGGTGGCTGGTGGGGTAAGCGCGGCTCCCCGTGGGGTGGGGGTGCCTTAGCAGCGCTGCTGAGGGTGCCTTAGCAGCGCTGTTAAGGGTGCCTTAACAACGCTGCTAACGCACCCTTAACAACGTTGATAAGGCACCCTTATTAGTGCGGTGTGCTGCGAGGCAGCCTGCCGGATGCTTACACCTCGCTGTAGCTGGCCCGCAGCTCTTCGTAGAACTTGGCGGTGGCGGTTTGTACGTAGGGCACTACCCACAGGAGGCCGATGCCCAGCGTCAGCACGCAGAGCAGCACCCACCCAAGGAAGCGAAGCTGTAGGCAGCAGTACTTCCACTTGTAGCCGCGCATCATCTTCTTGCTCTTGCAGAGGGCGTCGTAGGCGTCGAGCTCCGGCTCGTCGATGAGGAGGTAGTAGGTCTGCGAGTAGGCGATGGCGGCAATGATGCCGGGCACAATCAGCAGCAGCGTCCACAGCAGCACAAAGATGAACATCAGCAGGTAGGCGGCCAGCGCGGTGCCAAACCTTTTGAAGCCGCTAAACACCAAGTCAATGATGACGGGCTGCTCCCTCGACAGCGCAAGGATAAACGAGTAGAAGCCCAGGGCCATGGGGCCGGCCAGCAGCAGCGTTACCAAAGAGCTGAGGCTGGAGCCGGGGCTGGCGTAGAGGGGTAAGCCTGTCAGCGACGGCAGGCTCGCTACCAAGAGGTAGATCAGCGCGGCGGGCACGGCCTTGCCCCACTTGCCGCGGAGCGAGGCGCGGGCCTGCTCCATTAGTACTTTGTTTGTGTTCATGGTGTTTTGGGTTTTTGGGTTTAAAGGTTTTAAGGTTGCACAAAGTGAAAGTGGGGGCCAAAGCGCTCGAAGGCCGCCTTGTCCAACTCCTCGCGGTGGCTGGGGTGGGCTACGCTGATGATGAGCTTGGCACGCTCCTGTAGGCTCCTCCCGTAGAGGTTCACGGCGCCGTACTCGGTTACCAGCCAGTGGACGTGGCTGCGGGTGGTTACCACGCCCGCGCCCGGCGCCAGCACCGGCGCTATTTTGCTCATCCCCTTGTTGGTTACGGAGGGCATGGCCACTATGGCCTTGCCGCCCTGCGAGAGCGACGCCCCGTAGATGAAGTCCACCTGCCCGCCCACGCCGGAGTAGAATTTGGTGCCCAGCGAGTCGGCGCACACCTGCCCCGTGATGTCCACCTGTAGCGCCGAGTTGATGGCCGTTACCCTTGGGTTCTTGGCAATGACGAAGGGGTCGTTGGTGTAGGCCACGTCCATCATCGCCACCATGGGGTTGTCGTCAATGAAGTCGTACACCTTTTGCGACCCCATGAGGAAGGTGGACACCATTTTGCCGCGGTCGATGGCCTTGGCGGCGCCGTTCACCACGCCCTTGTCCACCAGCTCAAGCACGCCGTCGGCAAACATTTCAGTGTGGATGCCGAGGTTCTTGTGGCCTCCCAGCTGCGCCAGCACCGCGTTGGGGATGGCGCCGATGCCCATTTGCAGCGTGGCGCCGTCCTCCACCAGCGCGGCGCAGTGGCGGCCAATGGCCTGCTCTACCTCGTCTGGCTCGGCGAAGTGCGCCGGCTCCAGCGGCGAGCTGTCCTCCACGAAGAGGTCTATCATGCTCGCCGGAATGATGGCGTCGCCCCACGCGCGCGGCACGTGGGGGTTGACCACCGCGATGACCTTCTTGGCCGTTTCGATGGCCGCCAGCGTGGCGTCCACCGAGGTGCCGAGCGACACGAAGCCGTGCTTGTCGGGCGGCGAAACCTGTACCATAGCCACGTCGCAGGGCAGGGCGCCGCAGCGGTAGAGCTTCTGGGTTTCGCTCAGGAAGACGGGGATGTAGTCGGCGTAGCCTGCCTGCACGTTCTTGCGCACGTTGCCGCCCACGAAGAAGGCGTCGTGCTGAAAGACTCCCTCGTACCGCGCCTCGGTGTAGGGCGCTGGGCCTTCGGTGTGCAGGTGGTGGATGTGCACGCCGCGCAGCTCGCCGGCGTCGCCGCGGGCGCACAGCGCCTTGATGAGCGTTTGCGGGGCGCTGGCCACGCTGCTAAGGTGCACGTGGTCGCCCGATTTTACTACTTTTACGGCCTCCTCAGCCGACACTGTTTTGTAGGTGGTGTTCATGGATGGCGTTGAGCGTTGTGTTTTAATGATTGTTTAGCGTAATTTACGATTTCATGGCTATGGTTTCTATCTCCACCATAGCGTCCAGCGGCAGCTTGGCCACCTGAAAGGCCGAGCGGGCGGGCTGCTGCGCGGGGTAGTGGCGCCCGTACACCTCGTTCATGGCGGCAAAGTCGCCCATGTCCTTTAGCAGCACGGTGGTTTTCATCACGTCTGCAAAGGTGTACCCGGCCTCGGTGAGGATGGTGGCGATGTTGCGGAACACCTGCTCGGTTTGCTCCGCGATGCTGCCCTGCACCAGCTGCCCCGTGGCGGGGTCGATGGGAATTTGCCCCGACACGTAGAGCGTGCCGTTAATTTCTACCGCTTGGCTGTATGGCCCCACGGCCTTGGGAGCGTTGCTGCTCTGGATCAACTTTTTCATAGTGTAGCTAATTTTGTGGTTTAGGAGTGCAAAGGTAGAAAAATATCCTTTCGCGCCAAAGTTTTTTTCTTAAAAGAGCTTGCCGGTGTCCCTACTCTGTGAATATGGTGAGCTCGATGCAGCGGTTGACCTTGCGGTTGGCCTCGCTGGTGTTGGGCAGGATGGGGTCGAAGTCGGCCAAGCTCTGGGTGAGGATGCGCCGCGGGTCGATGCCGAGCTTGGCGAGGTAGGCCTTGGCGGCCTCGGCGCGGAGCTGGCCGATGAGGATGTTGCGCTCGTAGGAGCCGAGGTTGCAGGTGTGGCCGGTGATGAGCAGGCGGGTGCTGGGGACGCGCTGCATGAGGTCGGCCTGCTTGTCGAGCTCGACAAGCGTGGCCGACGGCGGGTCTATCTGCGAAACGGTGTAGAAGGTGCCGAAGGTTGCCCATTTCTTCTTCTCTGAGTTGGAGAGCAGCCACCGCTCCTGCCG
>JAITMY010000112.1 GCA_031290755.1 Prevotellaceae bacterium | reverse complement strand
CCCCACCCAAATCTACGAGGCGCTGGCCTACCTGCTGATATTCTTTGTGCTGCTGCACATTTTTGTGAGGATAGAGCGCCTGCGCAGCCGCAAGGGCTTTTTGTTTGGCGCCTTTCTGGTGCTGGTGTTCACGTTCCGCTTCTTCGTGGAGTTCATCAAGGAGCGGCAGGTGGCCTTTGAGGAGGGCATGGCGCTGGACATGGGGCAGCTGCTTAGCATCCCCTTTGTGCTGGTCGGCGTTGCCCTGATTGCCTACAGCCTGCGGCACCCCGCCAGCACGTCCGTTTTCACGCGCAAGGCGTAGGGTGGCGGGGGCGCCACCCTGCGTTAGTACTCCTCTTCGTTGAAGAAAAAGTCTTCCTTGCTGGGGTAGTCCGGCCAGATGTCTTCAATGTTTTCGTAGATTTCGCCCTCCTCCTCCAGCTCTTGCAGGTTTTCCAACACCTCCATCGGGGCGCCCGAGCGCTGCGCGAAGTCAATCAGCTCTTCTTTGCTGGCCGGCCAAGGGGCATCCTCCAGCTTTGAGGCAAGTTCTAATGTCCAATACATAAGTAGTTACGCTATTTAGTGGTTAACAACTATAGTGGTATAAAGTCCGCAAAGGTAAAAAAATAAATTGTACTACCATATAGGTGGTAGCGGCTAAGCTTAGTTTAAGAATTTTGGTCGCGCTGGTTCAGGCCTGCTCCTCCTTTGAGGCCTTGATGTCCTTAATGCGGAGCTGCACCGTTGTTTTGCCGCAGTAGGTGTTCTCCAGCAGGGTGTAGCACACGTCCACCGGCTTGCCGCTTCGGAGGTAGTCGAAGAAGTGCGCCATGCCAAAGGCGATGGCCGGCATGGCGAGGTTCGGGGTGCACTCCTGTATGAGCTCGCACTTGAGGTGGTCGCTGTCGGTGCCCACGATGCGGATGTTGCTCCCGTTGCTGTACACGCGGCGCGTGGCAAACACCGGCTGCATGTTGCCCGGCCCAAAGGGGCCAAGCTGCGCGAGGATGCGCAGGAAGCGCGGGGTGATGTCGGCGAAGCTCAGCGCCTCGTCCACCTCCAGCTGCGGGACGAGCATTTCCGGGGCTATCCTTTCGTTGGCCACCTCCTCAAATTGGCGGATAAACGCCTCCACGTTTTCGGGCTTCATGGTGAGGCCGGCGGCGTGGGTGTGCCCGCCGTAGCTGACCAGCAGGGGTGCGCAGGCCTCAATGGCTTGGTAGAGGTCGAAGCCGGGGATGCTGCGGGCCGAGCCGGTTACGAGGCCGTTGCTGTTGGTGAGCACGATGGTGGGGCGGTAGAACTGCTCGATGAGGCGCGAGGCGACAATGCCCACCACCCCCTTGTGCCAGCCGGGGTTGTAGAGCACGGTGGCCTTCTTGCTGGCCTGCTGCGGGTCGTCGGTGATGAGGCGAATGGCCTCAAGCGTCATGCTGTGGTCGATGTTCTTACGGTCGTTGTTGTTCGTGTTGATGACGTCGCTCACGAGGTCTGCCGTCGCGTCGGTTTCGGAGGTGAGCAAGTCCACCGCCGTTTGCCCCGAGGCAATGCGCCCCGCCGCGTTGATGCGCGGCCCGATGCGGAACACGATGTCGCTCACCCCCAGGGGCTGCTGCTGGAAGCCCGCCCGCCGGATGATAGCCCGAAAGCCCTTGCGGGGGTTGGTGTTGAGGCGGAGCAGGCCGTAGTGCATCAGCACGCGGTTTTCGCCCGTGAGCTGCACAACGTCCGAGGCTATGCTCACGGCTACGAGGTCGAGCAGCGGGGCCAGCGTGTCGGAAGCTACGCCGCGGTGCTCGCAGAAGGCTTGCAGCAGCTTGTAGCCCACGCCGCAGCCCGACAGGTGCTTGTAGGGGTAGGGGCAGTCGGGGCGCTGCGGGTCGAGCACCGCCGCGGCGTCGGGGAGGGACTCCTCCGGCAGGTGGTGGTCGCAGATGATGAAGTCGATGCCTTTTTCGCGGGCGTAGGCCACCTTTTCCACGGCCTTTATGCCGCAGTCGAGCGCCACCATGAGCGTTACGCCCTCGCCGGCGGCCACGTCGATGCTGCGGTAGGCAACGCCGTACCCGTCGATGTTGCGGTCGGGGATGAAGTAGGAAACCGTTGCGCCGAGCGCCTTCAGGAAGGAGTACATCAAGGCCACCGCGGTGGTGCCGTCCACGTCGTAGTCGCCGTAAACCATGATTTTTTCCTTGCCCTCCACGGCCTTCTCTAAGCGCTCCACGGCCTTGTCCATGTCCTTCATCAGAAAGGGGTCGTGCAGGTCGCTCAGCTGGGGGCGGAAGAAGGACTTGGCGGCGGCGAACGAGGTGATGCCCCGCTGCACGAGGAGGTTGGCCAGCAGGGCGTCAATGGCGAGCGCCTCGGCCAGCTCGCTCACCGCGCGAGGGTCGCCATGCTCTTTTTGTATCCAACGCTTTTCCACTGCCATGCTTGTCCTTATATTTTTAGAAGTTGGCAAAGGTAGTAAAAAAGCATTAACGGTGCAAAGAGAACAGCTAACTTTTGCTGGCCGCCGCCAGCGTGGCCACGCTCAGCTTGCAGCCGACGGCTTGCATGAGGGCGGCGGCGCAGGCCTCGATGGTGGCGCCGGTGGTGAGCACATCGTCCACGAGCAGAACGTGCCCGCCGGCGAGGGGCGCCGCCCTGCCGGGGCGCACGGCGAATATCCCCTGCACATTTTTCCAGCGCTCGTCGCGCGTTTTCTTCGTTTGCGTTTCGTTGTACTGCGGGCGGAACACGATGTCTGCCCGCAGCGGCTTGGCCATCTCCTGCGCGATGCCCTCGGCAATCATCTCGCTCTGGTTGTAGCCGCGCTTGCGCTGCCGCTTGGGGTGCAGCGGGATGGGAATGATGTGCGTGATGCTCTGGTAGGCCGCCGCCTGCGCCAGCTCGGCGCCCAGCAGGCGGCCCAGCGCCACGCCTATCCTCGGCTTGTTGCTGTACTTGAGCTTGTGCAGCAGCTTGCGGTAGCGGCTGCCCTTGCCCATGAAGAAGAGGGAGCAGGCGCTCTCCACCGGCAGGCGCCCCCAAAACAGCTGCTCCAGCGGGTTGTCCTTTTGCAGCCAGTAGCCGGTGCGCGGCAGCTTGTAGCGGCAACCGCTGCACAGCACCTGCTCGCCCGCTACCAGCAGGGCGCCGCAGGCTTCGCAGCGGTTGGGGTAAATGAGGTTGAGCAGGTTGAAAAACACGGCCTTGTAAAGCTTGGGTTAATGGTTAACTTTCATGCGTTGGCGCCTACGGCGGCGCTAAAGGTACAAATATTTTTTGCGCCTTACGCCGAAATCGCTATCTTCGCGGGTATTTTTTTTGCAAAACCACTAAAAAAACGAAAAAAAGATGTATAAGCCCCAGCTTCGCGATGTCCAAAAAGCCCGCCAGCGCATCAATGGCGTGGTAGAGCACACCCCCCTGATGCACAACGTAGCGCTCAGCGAGCTATTTTCGGCCAGCGTGCTGCTCAAGCGCGAAGACCTACAGTGCGTGCGCTCGTACAAAATCCGCGGCGCCTACAACAAAATCGCCTCGCTGAGCAAAGAGCAG
>JAITMY010000092.1 GCA_031290755.1 Prevotellaceae bacterium | reverse complement strand
ACCACCACCACCGTGTTGCCCAAGTCCCGCAGCTGCTTTAGCACCGCCGCCAGCCGCTGCGTGTCGCGGGGGTGCAGGCCGATGCTCGGCTCGTCGAGGATGTAGAGCGACCCCACGAGGCTGCTGCCCAGCATGGTGGTGAGGCTGATGCGCTGGCGTTCGCCGCCGCTCAGCGTGCTGCTCCGGCGGCCCAGCGTGAGGTAGCCCAGCCCCACGTTTTGCAAAAATTGCAGCCGCCGGCGCACCTCCACCAGCGCACGCCCCGCCACCTGCTGCTCGTAGGCGCTCAGCGCGAGGGTGTCCATGAAGCACGCGAGGGTGTCAACCGGCATGGCCACCAGCTCGCTGATGTTCTTGCCGCCCAGCAGCACGTAGAGCGCCTCCTTGCGCAGGCGCGAGCCGTGGCAGTCGGGGCAGGTGGTTTTGCCCGTGTAGCGGGCAATCATCACGCGGTACTGTATCTTGTAGCGGTTTGCCTCCAGTTCCGCAAAAAAGCCGTCGATGCCGCCGTAGCTGCCCTTGCCGTGCCATAGGACAGCTTTTTGCTCCGCCGTCAGCTCGTGGTAGGGCTTGTGGATGGGCAGCGCCAAGTCTGCCGCCTTCTTGACGAGCTGGTCTTTGAACCAGCTCATCTGCTCGCTCCGCCACGGCGTCACGGCGTCGCCGTAGATGGATAGCGCCTTGTTGGGGATGACCAAGCCCTCGTCTATGCCGATAATCTTTCCGTAGCCCTCGCAGCGCTGGCAGGCGCCCAGCGGGTTGTTGTAGCTGAACAGGTGCTCTGAAGGCTCCTCAAAGGTAATGCCGTCGGCCTCGAAGCGGTTGGAGAACCAGCAGCCCTCCGGCCCCCTGAGCGTGGGCTGGCGCTCCTCGCCTTGGGGCGGCAGCAGGGGGTAGTCGGCCAGCAGCAGCTCGCCGTTGCCCTCGCTGAAGGCGGTCTGCACCGAGTCGCCCATGTCGCCCAGCGCGTCTTCGTCGGCGGTGGCGGCAAAGCGGTCTATCACGACAAACACCTCGCTGGTTGTCTCGTGCACCTTCGGCCTGCGGGGCATCGCCGACAGGTACTCCTCCACGCCGACCACCTCCCACGCCTGCTCGCCCGTGGCAAGGCAAATGCGGCTAAAGCCCTCTTGCAGCAGCAGGGTCAGCTTTTCGATAAAGCCCATGCCCTCCGTCAGGTGGAGCGGCGCCAGCAGCGCCATGCGCTTGCCTTCGGGCTGCGAGGCGACGTAGCGCACCACGTCGGCCACGCTGTGCGCCTTCACCTCCACGCCCGACACGGGCGAAACCGTGCGCCCCACGCGGGCGTAGAGCAGCTTGAGGTAGTCGTATATCTCGGTGGCGGTGCCCACCGTCGAGCGCGGGTTGCGCGTGTTCACCCGCTGCTCTATGGCGATGGCCGGCGGGATGCCCGTGATGCTCTCCACCTCCGGCTTGTCCATGCGCCCCAAGAACTGCCGCGCGTAGGCCGACAGGCTCTCCACGTAGCGGCGCTGCCCCTCGGCAAACAGCGTGTCGAAGGCCAGCGTGCTCTTGCCCGACCCCGACACCCCCGTGATGACCACCAGCTGGTTGCGCGGAATGTCCACGCTAATATTTTTAAGGTTGTGTACCTTAGCGCCTTTGATGCTGATTACTTTGTTTGACATGCTTAGCCGGTTATGTGCTATACGTTTCTACATTTTTCAGGGTGTCAAAGGTAGCATTTTTTAAGCCAAATAAAAGCGCAAATCTTCCTACCCCTTTTTTTTACAAAAGTTTTTGCTACCTTTGGGCTTCCTACCGCGAGGGAAGGGAAGCACGCAGCATCGAACATGTTGAGAGACCTAACAAACAGAGCAATACAATGAGCGACAAAAAATACAAGCGCTACCTCATTACCTCAGCGCTGCCTTACGCCAACGGCCCGATACACATTGGGCACTTGGCGGGCGTGTACGTGCCGGCGGACATCTACGCCCGCTACCTGCGCCTGCGCGGGCGCGAGGTGGTGTTCGTTGGCGGCTCGGACGCGCACGGCGTGCCCATCCCCATCGCCGCCCGGCAGCAGGGCAGCACCCCGCAGCAGGTGGTGGACAGGTACCACGGCATGATTCAGCGCTCGTTCGACGAGCTGGGCATCTCGTTTGACGTGTACTCGCGCACCTCGTCGGCCATTCACCACAAAACGGCGGCGGACTTCTTCAAAAAGCTCTACAGCGAAGGCAAGTTCGTGGAGAAGGCCAGCCAGCAGTACTACGACGAGGAGGCCGGGCAGTTTCTGGCCGACCGCTACATCGTGGGCACCTGCCCCCGCTGCGGCGACGGGAGCGCCTACGGCGACCAGTGCGAAAAGTGCGGCAGCACGCTCAACCCCACCGACCTCATCAACCCGCGCTCCACCATCAGCGGCAGCCAGCCCGTGATGCGCGAAACGCGCCACTGGTACCTGCCCCTCAACGACTACGAGCCGTGGCTCAAGGAGTGGATTCTGGAGGAGCACAAGGAGTGGAAGGCCAACGTGTACGGGCAGTGCAAGTCGTGGCTTGACGGGGGCTTGCAGCCGCGCGCCGTGAGCCGCGACCTCGACTGGGGCGTGAAGGTGCCCCTGCCCGGCGCCGAGGGCAAGGTGCTCTACGTGTGGTTCGACGCCCCCATAGGCTACATCTCGAACACCATTGAGCTGATGCCCGGACGCTGGGAGGAGTTTTGGAAGCGCGACGACACCAAGCTCGTCTGCTTCATCGGCAAGGACAACATCGTGTTCCACTGCATCGTGTTCCCCGCCATGCTCAAGGCGCACGGGGGCTACGTGCTGCCGGACAACGTGCCGGCCAACGAGTTTCTCAACCTCGAAAACGACAAAATATCCACCTCGCGCCGCTGGGCGGTGTGGCTGCACGAGTACCTCGCCGACTTCCCCGGCAAGCAGGACGTGCTGCGCTACGTGCTGTGCGCCAACGCGCCCGAAACGAAGGACAACAACTTCACGTGGCGCGACTTTCAGGACCGCAACAACAGCGAGCTGGTGGCCATCTTCGGCAACTTTGTGAACCGCGCTATGGTGCTTGCCCACAAGTACTTCGACGGCAAGGTGCCGCCCGTGGGTACCCTCGCCGACGTTGACCGGGCTGCGCTGGCCGAGCTGCGCAGCGTGAAGCCCCGCGTGGAGGAGGCGCTGGAGGCCTACCGCTTCCGCGAGGCGCTGCGCGAGGCCATGAGCCTTGCGCGGACGGGCAACAAGTACTTGGCTGACACCGAGCCGTGGAAGCTCATCAAGAGCGACGAGGCGCACGTGAGGGTCATCCTCAACATCGCCCTACAAGTGGCGGCCAGCCTTGCCGTTGTCATGGAGCCGTTCATGCCCTTCACCGCCGCCAAGCTGCGCCGCATCCTCAAGGCCGACAGCGATATGCTGCCCTGGGAGGCGCTGGGCAACCCCGACCTGCTGCCCGCTGGCCACGCGCTGGGCAGCCCCGAGCTGCTGTTTGAAAAAATTGAGGATGAGGCCATTGCCGCGCAGCTCCAAAAGCTGGAGCTGGCCAAAAAGGAAAACGAACAAAACGGGGCGGGGCTACCGCCCGTAAAATAGCGCACCATGAGCATAGAAGACCAAGTAAAAGCATCCTTCAAAAAGGAGTTCGGCGGCAGCGGCAGCACCTACGCCTCGCCCGGGCGCATCAACCTGATAGGCGAGCACGTGGACTACAACGGCGGCTTCGTGCTGCCCGGCGCCATTGACAAGCGGCTGGTGGCCGAGGTCAAGCCCAACGGGACGGACAGGGTGAGGCTCTACTCCGCCGATTACGCCGAGACGGTAACGTTTGGCCTGAGCGAGGCCGACCTGCCGCAGCCCACGTGGGCGCGGTATGTGTTCGGCGTTGCCCGCGAAATCATCAAGCGCGGCGGCAGCGTGCGCGGCTTCGACGCCGCCTTTGCCGGCAACGTGCCCCTCGGGTCGGGGCTGTCCTCCTCGGCGGCGCTGGAGAGCGTGTTCGCCTTTGCCCTCAACGAGCTGTTTGAGTGCGGCCTTGCCAAAAAAGACTTGGCCATCGTGGGGCAGCTCACGGAGCACAACTACGTGGGGGTGAAGTGCGGCATCATGGACCAGTTCGCCTCCGTTTTCGGAAAAAAAAATCAGCTTATCCTCCTCAACTGTAGCACGCTGGAGTACGAGTACATCCCCTGCACCCTGCCCGGCTACAGGCTGGTGCTGGTGAACTCGCAGGTGAAGCACACGCTGGTGGACGACCCCTACAACCGCCGTCAGGAATCGTGCGAGCGCGTAGTGCAGGCCATCGCCAAGCGTCACCCGCAGGTAGCGCTGCTGGCGGACGCCAACCCGGACATGCTGCGCGAGGTGAAGGGCGTGGTGAGCGCCGAGGACTACCGGCGGGCCACCTTCGTCATCGGCGAGGTGGAGCGCGTGGGCAACACCTGCGCTGCCCTGCGGCGCGGCGACCTGACGGAGGTGGGCCACAACATGTACGCCACCCACGAAGGCCTGAGCAGGCTGTACGAGGTGAGCTGCAAGGAGTTGGACTTTCTGAACGCCTGCGCCCTCCAGCACGGCGCGGCAGGCTCCCGCATTATGGGCGGCGGCTTTGGCGGCTGCACCATCAACCTCGTGGCCGATGCCGCCTACGACGGTTTTGTGGGCAACACCCTATGCGACTACGAGGCTGCGTTTGGCATTTCCGCCGGCGTGTACGAGGTGAAAATTGAAGATGGAGCTAAAAGGATATAGGAAAATTGTACTTTTCAATATTTTGTATTAACTTTGGGGTTTTAAAAATAATGGTTCAATGAATAAGCTACATACACTTGGGGTGCTATTGCTGCTGTTGAGCAGTGTCCAACCAGTTCGTGGACAGAATAAGGATGAGCCTGTTAAGGGCTTCGAAACGGGCGGGCAGTACTACTTTAGCCGCGTTGTTAAAATTGAAAACAGCATACAGGTAGGCGTGGACGTGGGCAACAACCTCTTTGACGCAGCGTTGCAGAAGCCGGAAGACTTCCGCAATGCCAACGTGCTGTCTCCCTACGTTAACCAGCTGTTCTTCGGCGCTACGATAGAGAAGCAGTATCCCGAGCACCGGTTTGCCGTGTCTTCAGGGCTTTACTTTAATCAGATAAGCTCCTACCTGTTTAGCCTGCTTAAATACGACAACACCTACACCTTCCTGCTGACGCAAGGCCTGACACAAGGCGAGGGCGACGAAGCCGCCGGCGGCGACTTGAACTCCCTTTCGCTGCGCAACGTGCACACCATTTCCTCCGGTGTCAGCATACCCATTGATGTTCGCTATACCTTGATACAGGGTAGCAGGCTGGAGTTGTACGTGAAGGCAGGGGCTCGGGTGGGCTTCAACATCTACACCAGCACCAATTTTGTTTCCACTACCAATGCGGAAACGAAAAAAATGATACGAGCCTACTTCAAGAACGACCACATGGTTTTTTCCAACGCCGACCTCATGGTGGGCATACGCCGCGGCTCGGTCAGCGAGTTCAACTACAGGATAGAGGTAGGCTACCCCATTGCTTTGACCACCAGCGTATCCAACTTGGAGATACTGCGCTCTGCCTTTACGGTGCGCCTGCAATTTTATTTTCCTTTAGCAGTATTTTATAATAATAATAATAACAACTAAGCGATGAAAACTATGAGAACGTTAGCGGCTTGCATGTTTTTTCTGACCGTGGCCTTGCCTCCCTTGCTAACCGGCTGCGGGTCTGCCGACGATAAGCTGGCCGACTTCTTGTCGGTTACGGTGCCGGGTGATACCCTTGGCTTGCCTGAATACACAGACCACGGCTACAATGTTGCGGGCGCCCGCTGCACCATTATCACCGATAGCCTCCGAACATACCTGTGGTCGATGAACTTCGCGCGTACCGGCCCTGGGCAGGAAGCCACCATTGATAAGCAGGGCAAGCAGTTGCTCTTTACGTTAGCCGGCGAGAGGTTGCCCCAGCATAGCAGCGCTAAGGTGCAATTTGTCTTTCAACAGACCATGTCCGACTCGCTTGTTGGCTTGCTGAAGCTGCGCGGTACGCACTTCTCAACGGCAGACCGCAACCTTCAGGCAATAATCAACGACAGCGTACTGTCTAACGCCGAAGCCGAAACCGCAGTGCTGGACATTAAGCAGTGTCGGCAGCTCTTTATGGACGGTCGGCTACAGGGCGTAAGTGTTTCCGGCACCTTCGAGGCAAAAACGGGGTTGCTGTATGGATCAAGGTCGATAACCATGAGCAACGGTCGCTTCGATGCCTTGTTTATCAAGTTTGACGGGAAGAAGTTCAGCAGCCACTCGGTACCTACCACCCCTTAGAAGTACGCGCTACAGCTGAAGACACCCTTGTTGCCGGCAACGTCGGTGGCGAAAAACGAAATGCTATGCCACCTGCCGGTTACCACGCGGCTGTCGTCAATGGCGTAGCGCATGAGGTTGCTCTTTTCGTCGTACTCGAACAGCGCCCAGCTGTTGTCCACGTAGCCGGCATACGACGCCAGCTCGTTGAGGTTGTCCTTCACCCTAAGCGTAAGATGGCGCTGCCCGCTGCTTAGGCGCTCATCGCAAGCAAAATCCACCGGCGTAATCTGAGGTGGGGTGGTGTCTATGCCCACGAAAAAGTAGCCCCACTTGCGGCAGCTGGCCGTGAAGTAGGGAGGCCGTGGGGAGGTCGCCAGTGCCTCTTTGTGGCCGCTTTTATCCATGTGCACCACCACCGCCTTCTCGCACAGGTCTTGGGGCACCGTGGCCTCAAGGCTGATGGTTACGGCGCGGTGGGGCGGCGTTGCCGGCTGCTTGACGCGGAACACGGGCGATACACTTCCGTTAAATTTTCCTAAATCTTGCGCCTCAAACAGTTCTGGCTCGTAGAGCGCCCCTGCCGGAATGGACACGTGAAAGCCGCCGTGGACGTGGAAGCTGCTTGTAAGGTAGGGCACCACCTTTTGTCGGCCTGTTTTCGGCAGCTGGCGGGCAGTTTTTTTACTTCGCACCCAAAAGGTGAGCTGCGATTGGTTGCCGGCATCGTCGGTAAGGACAATGCCGACTTTGGCCACCTTGCCGGGCGGCAGGCTCACCACGCCCTGCCGCAGCCCCGAACGGTAGATGCTCAGGCGGTTGTTGGGCGCCACGTACAGCCTCACGATGCTGCGGTTAGAGCGCTGCCGCTCGGTGAAGTCGAGCATGGCGTTGCAGTAGCGCGTTTCGTCGAAGCTGAACTTATCCATGTCGTAGGCAAAAATGAGCGAATCGTTGAGGCGCATCGCGCAGCTGCTCACGCCAAACGTGTTGCTGGAGCCGCTCATCCTGTCCCGCATGTCCAGCCCAAAGAACGTTGCCCCCTCAACGCCTACCGTGTCGCCGACGGCAAGCGATAGCCTCCCCGCGTGCTGCCTCAGGGGCAGCTCCTTACGCTTGGCGGCGATGGCCGAGCCTTGTATCGTATCGAAGGCGTACACCATGAGGGTGTTGGCCTGCGGGGGCAGGTAGTCTTCGATGGCGTAAACGCCGCGGCGGATGACGTTCGTTGGGCGCTCGGCGTTGTCGCGCAGCTCAAAGTGCAGGTGCGGGCCGAAGGATCTCCCGCTGTTGCCGCTGTAGCCCAGTAGCTCGCCCTGCTCAACGGGGAAATCGAGCGGCGACAGCGCCAAGTCGAGGGCGAAAGACTGCTTGGCGTAGTGCTGCGCCAGCACCCACTCCTTCACCCTTGGCGTAAACTGCTGTAGGTGAGCATAAACAGAGGTAGTTTGGTTGGGGTGCGCCACGTACAGCGCATTCCCGTAGCCGTTGGCACGCACGACGATGCGGGCAATGTAGCCCCGCGCCACGGCGTAAACCGGCTCCCCCTCCTTGCCGCCGGTGCGGAAGTCCACGCCCGAGTGCAGGTGGTCGGGGCGCAGCTCGGCGAAGTTGGCCGACAGCGACATGGGGTTCTGCATAGGCGGAATGTAGTAGGGGACAGCCCTTTGCGCAAAAACACCCTGCCCAAAAGCAGCTACCAGCCACCAGCAAAAAGCAAAAACCGTTACTTTAAAAAATCTCATAAATAAAAATAGGAGATGTTAAACTTACAGGCACCAATTCAGCCTGCAAAAATAGCATTTTCCTGTCGGTTTGTACCCCATGTTAGTATTGTTTTGTAAAAAAAGGAGAGCACCGCGTTGGAGCTACGGCAATTTTACTACCTTTGCCCCGCAAGTTTAAGTTATTTTATAATTTTTTGTCCCACTTACCGGCAAATGAGCGCAGATGCTAACGATATATTACAGCGGCTGAACGGCAAGTTTGAGCAATTAGTTTCGTTGTACGAACAGGCTCGCATAGCGCGAGACAAGGCTCAAATGGATGTTCGGCGCCTGACGGAGCGCTTGGCGGAGGTGGAGCAAAAGCTGACAGAAGCGGAGGCGAAGAATAAGACTTTGCGGATAGCCCAAGCT
>JAITMY010000016.1 GCA_031290755.1 Prevotellaceae bacterium | reverse complement strand
TGGCGCTGCCGCCCGCCGATCACGCCCTGCTGCTTAGCGTGGCCGACGACCTGCTGCCTATGGGCTTGGAGCTGCGCGACTTCGGCAGCCACACCGTGGCCATACAGGCCATCCCCGCCGCCGCCCAGGGCAAAAACCCACAGGCGCTCATCGAAGAGCTGCTGGCGGTGCTCAAGAGCGAGGAGAAGTCGCTGCGCGACAACCACCGCCACGCGCTGGCGCTGTCTATGGCCACGAGCATGGCCATCGCCGCCGGAAAAACCCTCGGCGAGGAGGAGATGCGCAGCTTGGTAACGCGCCTGCTCGCCTGCGCCTCGCCCGATATATGCCCCAACGGAAAGCCCACCATGACCATCGTAGAGGTGGAGGAGCTGGACAAGCGATTGCTGAAAACCTGAGCCGCCGCCGCAAGCTGCGCCGCTAAACCCATAACGTAAAAAAAACTATGCGAAACCTTACCCCCATCGTAAAAAAACTGATTATCGCCAACGCCGTGCTGCTGGCGCTCACCATGCTGCTCGAGCGCACGGGCGTTGACCTGTCGCGCTACCTCGGCCTGCACTACCCCGCCTCGGCGCTGTTCTCGCCCTTCCAGCTCGTTACGCACATGTTCATGCACGGCGGGCTGACCCACCTCTTCTTCAACATGTACGCCCTGTGGATATTCGGCAGCGCCCTTGAGCAGGTGTGGGGGCCTAAGCGCTTTCTGCTCTACTACTTCGCCACCGGCTTAGGGGCCGCCAGCCTGCACCTCTTCGTCTCGTGGATAGAGATAGAGCACGTGCAGCAGGCTGCCAAGGCGCTGACGAACACGCTCTCGCCCGAAGCCTTCGAGGCCTTCGTGGTGAAGCACTTTGGCGACAGCATCAACCCTGCCGCGGTGGACGAGTTCGTGAGCCGGTGGGCCTCCGCGCCGGACAGCCCCGCGCTGGCCGCGCAGGCCGAAGAGGCGGTGCAAAGCTTGGTGGCCGGCCAAATGGACATCCCTATGGTGGGCGCCAGCGGGGCTATCTACGGCGTGCTGCTGGCCTTCGGCATGTTGTTCCCCAACGCGCAGCTCATGCTGCTCATCCCCCCCATCCCCATCAAGGCCAAATACTTAGTGGTGGGCTACGGCGTGCTCGAGCTGGCCCTTGGCCTGAGCAACCCCGGCAGCAGCGTGGCGCACTTTGCCCACCTCGGCGGCATGTTGTTTGGGTTTCTCCTCATCCGGTACTGGCAGAAAAAGTCGCAGTACTTCTACTAAAGCACGCCTCAAACGAAAAAAGGACATGCCCTAAATGAAAAAGGGCACGTCCTAACAGAAAAGGGCACGTTCTACTCCGCTTGTTAGAAGGGCAAATCATCGGCAGCATCGTCGCTCGCGGGTGCTGCCGGTATCGACGGTGCCGACGGAGTGGCGGCGGGCTGCTGCGCATACCCGCTGCTTGCTGCCGGCGCATACGCGGGCTGCTGCGGGGCAGCGCCGGTAGCATCGTCACGGCGGCCAAGCGTGCGCACAACGTCAGCAAGAACCTCCGTCATGTAGCGCTTTTGCCCGTCCTTATCGTCCCAGCTGCGGGTGCGCAGCCTCCCTTCGACGTACACCTGCGAGCCTTTGCGGATGTACTTCTCGGCAAATTCGGCCAGCTGGCGCCACAGCACCACGTGGTGCCACTCGGTGTTGGTAACGCGCTGCCCGGAGGTTTTGTCCGTGTAGGTTTCAGACGTTGCCATTCTGATGGTTGTAGTGGCCACGCCCGTGTCGAAGTGTCGCACTTCGGGGTCGGCCCCCACGTTTCCAATAAGGATTACTTTGTTTACCATAGCTTGTACGTTTTAAGGTGTTAACTTGGGTAGCAAAGATAAAACAATTTCAATGCCCTGCGTCGTTTAGCAAAAAATATTTTTCAACAGGCTCAGCGGCCATGTAGCTGTCGATAAGCCGCGGCGTGGGATACGCTCCCATGCTGTCTGTTTTTACCTTGATAAAGTGGGTGGTCAGGAAGTAGGGCGCCGTTTTCACCTCCATGATGTAGAACTGCGCATGCAGGTGCTGGTGGCTCAGCGCGTGCTTCAGGCAGGGCGAGGCGTGGAGCACCGTGGGCTTCACGGGGCCAAATATTTCCTTCCACTCGGGAGTTTTCTCCAGCGCCGCGAGCGACACGCCCGCGGCGGTTTCTATCAGCGGGAACTCGTACAGCGAGTGCCAGATGTCCTTCCCCTCGCGCTGGCGGATGAACGTGTAGCCCTTGTGGCGCACCATCAGGTAGGCGAAGTAGCGGTCTGTAACCTTCACCTTTCTGCTTTTGGCGGGCAGCTGGGCAACGGCGCTGTTGCGGAAGGCGTAGCACACGTCGCACACGGGGCATTCGCCGCAGCGCGGATTTTTGGGCGTGCACAGCGTGCCGCCGAAGTCCATGATGGCTTGGTTGAAGATAGAGGGGCGGGCTTTATCGAGCTGGTCGAGCGCTATTTGGTACAGTTCTTTTTGTCCGGCAGGCGTGTCAATGGGCGTGGCTACGCCGAAGATGCGCGACCAGATGCGATACACGTTGCCGTCCACGGCGGGGCGCGGGATGCCGAACGCGAAGGCGCCGATGGCCGACGCGGTGTAGTCGCCCACGCCGCGCAGCGAGCGCAGGCCTTCGTAGGTGTTGGGGAATGCGCCGCCGTGCTCGCCTACCACCTGCTGTGCGGCGGCGTGCATGTTGCGCGCCCGCGTGTAGTAGCCCAGCCCCTGCCACGCCCGCATCACGTCGTCAAGCGGCGCGGCGGCCAGCGCGTGCACGGTAGGAAAGGCTTGCAGAAAGCGGTGGTAGTACGCCAGCCCCTGCGCCACGCGCGTTTGCTGCAAAATGACCTCGGACACCCAGATGGCGTAGGGGTCTTTGGTGTTTCGCCAAGGGAGGTCGCGCTTGTTGGGGCGGTACCATGCAATCAGCTTATCGGCAAGGGTGTTCAACGGTTTGCTGCCTAATGTTTACTTTAGCCCAAAGAGCCTGCCGTCAAACTCCAGCGGCTCCACGTGCACCATTTTAATGTCCGAGGCGTTGCGGTGCCGCGGGTTGAGCAGGTAGTTGTGCTCGCCCTGCACCACCGCGCTGGGCACCTTTAGGGCGAGCGCCCCGCCCTCCTTCACAAAGCTATTGCCCACGTGCTGGGTGTCCTGCATGTAGGGTAAAGCTTTCCACGTTGTGGGCAGCTCGCCGGGCAGCACCTCCGCTATGCTGTCGTCGGGGATGCTGAGCGTTATCAGGCAGTAGTCGCTGGGGACTATGCCCAGCGGCGTATGTACGGCGATTTCTGCCACGCACAGCGCACGGGAGTTGGCCGTGTAGAGCAGCGGCACCCCTTTGCTGTTCCACCGCCCGCCGATAAGCTCGGCGCCCCGCCCCGAAAGATCCTGCGCAAACTTTGCCTTAGATAGCCTGTACACCCTCATGCCAGCACCCCATGCTCTATGCCCAGCAGCTCGCTTTTAATCAGCTCAATCCCAAAGGAGGTGTCGAGCAGCGTTTTGGGATATACCCCGCCCAGCGCGAGGTTGCGCACCTCAAGCCACGCATGGAAGCTATTGGCGCTACCGAAAACGTCGGCCCCGTAGCGCATGAGCATGTCAATGGCCACGATTTTTTCGGCGTAAATGGGCGAAAACGTTTTGTTTTCCTGCTCGTAGCGCTGCATGGTGCGCCCCGATATGTTGAGTATATCAGCCCAATCGTTCAGCGAGAGGGCGCTGTGCTGAGCCACCTGCATAAAGTACGGAAACTCTACGCCCTGCTTCACCATGCTGATGGTTGCGTAGGGGCCTCTGTCGTTGGGTATGACGGTGTAGGCGGCCACGGGTTCTTGCGCCATACTGCACGGCTGGCCTTCCGGGTTTGGGATGCGGTAGGGCTTTGGCTTTTGTGTTTTGCTAATGTTTTTCATGGCTACTATTTTTTATGCTCCAAAGGTACGACAAATGTCGTAACGTTTACGACATTTGTCGTACTCGTTCAACAAAAATATTTAATCTCTTCGTTTTCAATCACATAACTTTCTTTATTTAACCAATAATAACTTTCCCACATTACAGCATTTCCCTGATGGTTTTCTCCATTTTTTTCGCAATCTTATCGTTGCAGAGGTTGCCGATGCTCCCCTCGTGGGTGTGGTGCACGGTTTTTGTTGGGTGGTAGCGGCCTTGCTGCACCTGCTCGCCCACCTGCTTGTAGGCCTCGCGAAAGGGCACACCGCTGAGCGTCAGGCGGTTTACGTCCTCCACCGTGAACAGGTAGCTGTACTTTTCGTCGTCTAAAATGTTGTCCTTCACGGTGATGTGCTGTAGCATAAAGGTGGCCATGCCCAGGCAGCTGAGCAGCTCCTCGACGGAGGGGAACATGATTTCCTTGAGCAGCTGCATGTCGCGGTGGTAGCCCACGGGCAGGTTGGCGCAGAGCAGG
The DNA here is from genome assembly GCA_031290755.1 of Prevotellaceae bacterium. Classification (GTDB taxonomy): domain Bacteria; phylum Bacteroidota; class Bacteroidia; order Bacteroidales; family UBA932; genus JAITMY01. Next base: position 5,502 of record JAITMY010000016.1, on the reverse strand, counting down.
GCGGCCTCGTTGGGGACGGCCTGCAGGCGGTTGCACTTGCCGCGGATAAGCTCGAACACGTCGGGGTTTTTCTTGTGCGGCATGATGCTGGAGCCGGTGGTGAGCGCGTCGGGGAAGCTCACGAAGGCAAAGTTTTGGCTCATAAACAGGCACACGTCCATGGCGAGGCGCCCCAGGGTGGCGGCCACGGCGGACATGGCGGCGGCCAGCGCCCGCTCGGTTTTGCCGCGGCTCATCTGGGCGGCTATCACGTTGTAGTGCAGGTCGTCGAAGCCCAGCAGGGCGGTGGTCATGCTGCGGTTGAGCGGGAAGGAGTTGCCGTAGCCCGCCGCCGACCCCAGCGGGTTCTGGTTGGCAATGCGGTAGGCGGCCAGCAGCAGGTGCATGTCGTCGGCCAGCGACTCGGCGTAGGCCCCAAACCACAGCCCAAAGGACGAGGGCATGGCAATTTGCAGGTGCGTGTAGCCGGGCATCAGCGCGGCCTTGTGCCGCTCGCTCAGGGCGATGAGCGCGTCGAAAAGCGCCTGCGCCCCCTGCGCCATGCGCCGTATTTCGCCGCGGAAAAAGAGCTTGAGGACAACCAGCACCTGGTCGTTGCGCGAGCGCCCGGCGTGGATCTTCTTCCCCACCTCGCCGAGGCGCTGCGTGAGCAGCAGCTCTACCTGCGAGTGCACGTCCTCCACGTGCGGCGCAATGGCGAACTTGCCCGCGGCCACCTCCCCCGCCACCTGCTCCAGCCCGGCGAGCAGCGCCTCGAACTCCCCGTCGGCGAGGAGGCCTATGCTGTGCAGCATTTTTACGTGCGCGATGCTGCCCTCCACGTCGCAGCCCGCCAGCCGCAAGTCCAGCTCGCGGTCTTTGCCCACGGTGAAGCGCTCCACCAGCTCGTTTGGCTCAACGCCCTTGTCCCAAAGTTTCATACGTAAGTTTTCTTAAAGTTCAACGCTAAAAAAGTCGTCCGTCTGTGCTCTTAACAAAGCCGAGGTGCTTGTAGGCCAGCTCCGTAACCTCGCGCCCGCGCGGGGTGCGCATAATGAAGCCCTCCTTTATAAGGAACGGCTCGTACACCTCCTCTATGGTTTCGGCGTTCTCGCCCACCGCCGTGGAGAGCGTGCTGATGCCCACCGGCCCGCCCTTGAACTTCTGGATGATGGTGGTCAGTATGGCGTTGTCCATCTTGTCCAGCCCGTGCCGGTCAACGTTGAGCGCCTCGAGCGAGAAGCGGGTTATGTCGAGGTCAATCTCGCCGCGCCCCTTCACCTGCGCAAAGTCGCGCACGCGGCGCAGCAGCGCGTTGGCAATGCGCGGGGTGCCGCGGCTTCGGGTCGCTATTTCGCCGGCGGCAGCCGAGGTGATGGCGATGCCCAGAATGTGCGCCGAGCGGGTAACGATGCCCACGAGCACCTCGGCGTCGTAGTATTGCAGGTGGCACGCAATGCCAAACCGCGCCCGCAGCGGGGCGGTGAGCAGGCCGCTGCGGGTGGTGGCGCCCACCAGCGTGAAGGGGTTGAGCTTGAGCTGAATGGAGCGCGCCGACGGCCCCTTGTCTATCATGATGTCAATCACGTAGTCCTCCATTGCCGAGTACAGGAACTCCTCCACGATGGGGCTAAGGCGGTGGATTTCGTCGATGAACAGCACGTCGCGCGGCTCAAGCCCCGTGAGCAGGCCGGCCAAGTCGCCCGGCTTGTCGAGCACCGGGCCGGAGGTTACCTTAAAGCCCACGCCCAGCTCGTTGCTCACAATCTTTGCCAGCGTGGTCTTGCCAAGCCCCGGCGGGCCGTGCAGCAGCACGTGGTCGAGCGACTCGCCCCGCATGGAGGCCGCCTCGACAAAAACCTTGAGGTTTTCTACCACCTTATCCTGCCCCCTAAACTGCTCGAAGCCAGCGGGACGAATTTCGTTGTCAAGCTCAGCATCGTGCCGCTCCGATTCTTCGTGAGGGTCAAAAACTTTGGACATGGCTTTGGTTTTTCCGGTTACGTTCGTATTTACCCATAGGTTAAAAAACATGCAAAGGTAATAATTCTTCCCAATATGAAAAAAATGATTACCTTTACCCCCTAAAAAAATAGTTACACCATGATCATCTTAGTTTTAAACTGCGGCAGCTCATCCATCAAGTATCAGGTGGTGCGGATGGAGAGCGCCGAGAGTAGCACCTTGCTGGCCAAGGGCATAGTAGAGCGCATAGGGCTGGCCGAGGGCGCCCTCACGCACAAGCCGGAGGGCAAGGCGCCCTACGCGGCCACGCAGCGCATCTCCGACCACACGGAGGGCATCAACCTTATCCTTGCGGCGCTGGTGCACCCCGCCCACGGCGTGGTGGCCAGCCTCGGCGAGGTGAACGCCGTGGGGCACCGCGTGGCGCACGGCGGCGAGTTCTTTAAGGACAGCGCCCTGATTAACAGAGCGGTGAAGGACTCCATAGCGCAGTGCGCCGAGCTGGCGCCGCTGCACAACCCCGCCAACCTACAGGGCATCCTGTCAATGGAGGCGCTGCTGCCGGGCGTGCCGCAGGTGGCCGTGTTCGACACCTCCTTCCACCAGACCATGCCGCGCCACGCCTACCTCTACGCCCTGCCCTACCGCTACTACGAGCAGCACCACATCCGCTGCTACGGCTTCCACGGCACCAGCCACCGCTACGTGGCGCAGAAGGCCTGCAAGCTGCTGGGGGCCGACTTCGGCGCGGCCAGCATCGTTACCTGCCACCTCGGCAATGGCGCCTCCATAGCCTCCATTGCCCAGGGAAAATCGGTGGACACCTCTATGGGCTTCACCCCCCTCGACGGCCTCATCATGGGCACCCGCAGCGGCGCCATCGACCCCGGCGTGCTCTTCTTCCTCGCCCAAAAAGAGGGCATGAGCATGGACGCGCTCAACGACCTGCTTAACAAGCAGGCAGGGCTGCTCGGCATATCCGGCCTGTCGAGCGACATGCGCGACCTCCATCAGGCCGCCGCCGGCGGAAACGACATGGCGCAGCTCGCGCTCGACATGTTCGCCTACCGCGTGCGCAAGTTCATCGGGGCGCACGTGGCCGCCCTCGGCAAGGTGGACATCATCGTGTTCACCGGCGGGGTGGGCGAGAACGACGACACCGTGCGCGAAAAGGTGTGCCAAAACATGGGCTACCTCGGCGTGGACTTTGACGCCGCCGCCAACAAAGGGCTGCACGGCAAGGACGCACTCCTGAGCAAGCCCGCCTCGAAGGTGAAGCTGATGGCTGTCACCACCAACGAAGAGCTGGTGATAGCGATGGACACGATGCGGCTGGTGAAGGGGTAGGCGCGGCAGGGGCACTGCTAATTTTAGCGGATGAGCGTTGCCACGATGCTCTCCACCGCCGCCACCAGCCGGTCTATCTCTGCCGTTGTGTTGTAAAACGCAAACGAGGGGCGCACGGTTGCCTCCACGCCTAACCTCCGCAGCGACGGTTGGGCGCAGTGGTGCCCGGCGCGGAGGGCAATGCCCTCTTGGTCTAAGCGCTTGCCGATTTCGGGCGTGGGGATGCCCGGAATGATGAACGAGACAACGCTAACGCGCTCGCGGGGGTTGCCGATGAGCGTGATGCCCTCTATTTTGCCCAAGGCTTTTCGCGCGTACTCGGTGAGGTGATGCTCGTATTTTTCGATGTTGTGCATTCCTACCCGGCTCACGTAATCCAAGGCTGCGCCTAAGCCCACGGCATCTGCCACGTTGGGCGTTCCGGCCTCGAACTTGGCAGGCGGGACATTGAAAATCGTCTCCTCAAAGGTAACGTCCCTTATCATGTTGCCGCCGCCTTGCCACGGCGGAAGAATTTCCAGCAGCTCTTTTTTGCCGTAAACCACGCCTATGCCGTTGGGAGCATAAATCTTATGCCCCGAGAAGACAAAGAAATCCACGTCCAACGCTTGAACATCCACCGGCGTGTGGGCAATGGATTGGGCGCCGTCTATCAGCACGCGGGCGCCGTAGTGCTTGGCGCGGTCCACCATGATTTTGGCGGGCAGCACGGTGCCGAACGTATTGTTCACCTGCGGAAAAGTAACCATCTTGGTGCGTGGGCTTAGCAAGCGCTCGTACTCCTCCAAGATTACATCTCCCCTGTCGTTGATGGGAATGATCAGCAGCTTGGCGTTGCGCTCCTTGGCCAGCTGCTGCCAGGGGACAATGTTGGCGTGGTGGTCTAAGGTGGAGATAACGATTTCGTCGCCCGCGCTGATGAACTTGCGCCCGTAGGTCTGCGCTATCAGGTTGATGCCCTCGGTGGTGCCGCGCACAAAAATGATTTCTTCGGGCGACGGGGCGTTGATAAAGCTTTTCACCTTGCTGCGCGCACCCTCGTAAGCATCGGTGGAGCGCGCCGCCAGCGTATGCGAAGCGCGGTGGATGTTGGAGTTGTCGCGCTCGTAAAAGTTCTTTACGGCATCAATCACCGGCTGCGGCTTTTGCGTGGTGGCGGCGTTGTCAAACCACACCAAATCTTTTCCGTTTACTTGCTGGTGAAGGATAGGAAAATCTTTACGAATGGCCTGCACGTCGAACGCTTCGCGCCCGCTGTAGGTGATGGGCTGGTCGCGCAGAAAGGAGTACGGCGAGTAGCCCACGTCGGCAAACTCGTGCTGCGCTGCCGAGTGCAGGCGGGTGTTTTCGGAGGGCTGCTCCTCGTCCTGAAAGAGCCGCCCTGCTATTTCGCGCAAGCGGCTGACGTCAGCCCATTCGCTTTCTATGGTTATATTTTCCAGCATGTGCTTACTTCAATATCGGTTTGCGGTTGTTGTAATCGTGGTAGTAGCCCACCTCTACATTTTCGAGCACGGCAATGGCGTCGTCGGTGAGCGAGGCCAGCGAAAAATACTTGGTGAGGAGGTAGCTGGCAACGCCGAATTTATCCAAGCCCATGAGGCGAGCGGACAGGCTCGGCGCGATTTCGCCCGGGATGCCTGCCTGATTAAGCCCCACCACGCCCTGCTCCTCTTCGCCGGTGCGCACCAAAATAAAGCTGGTGGTGCCCACGCCGCGGTTGGTGAGGTACTGCCCCTGAATTTCCACCTTGTCGCTGGGGATAATGGGCACGCCGCGCCACGTAACTACCGGCACGCCAAACGTTACCGTAGTTACCGGAGGCACGCCGCGCCACGTGCACTCGCGCTCAAACGCGGCAATGGCGCGGGGGTGCGCCAAAAAGAACGCGGGCTTTTTCCACACCAGCGACAGCAGCTCGTCCAAGTCGTCGGGCGTGGGGGTGCCGTAGCGTGTGCTGATGTGGTAGCCCGGCTCAACGCTTGCCAGCAGCCCAAAGTTTTTGTTGTTAATCAGCTCCCACTCCTGCCGCTCCTTAATGCTTTCGATGCTCAGGCGCATTTGCTGCTCGAGCTGGTTGTAGGGGCTGTTGTACAGGTCGGACACGCGGGTGTGCACGCGCACCACCGTTTGCAGCGTGTTGAGCGAGTACTCGCGCGGCCACTCCTCGTAGTCAATGTACGTTTCGGGGATGATGTTGTCCTCCTCGTG
>JAITMY010000011.1 GCA_031290755.1 Prevotellaceae bacterium | reverse complement strand
GTCCGCCGCTCCTCTCTCCCCCAGTCGCCGCTTCGCGGCTTCACTGGGGGTTACTCACATTGAACCCTTGCGGGTTCTGCCGCCCTGCGACCCGTAAGGGTCGAATGTGAGTAACCCCCAATGAAGCGTAGCGATTGGGGGGCGGCTTTGAGCAACGATATTTCACCACAAAGATACGCAAAGTTTTTATCCCACCAAACATTTTAGCAAAATAGTTGCTAAATAAGGTGGGCGGCGCGGTGTTGGAATACAATATTGTGCTATCTTCGCGCTCGGAAAACGTACAACCTTATAAACCATTAAACCTTACTTTGTATGAAACGACTACTACTTGCTACCAGCCTCACGCTCGCCGCGGCGGGGCACGCCGCGGCGGCAGACCGCAGCAGCGCTACGGAGGCGGAGCTTGCGCCGCTGTTTGCCTCCACCACCTACGTGGTGGTTACCAACGACAACATCATCCTCGACGCGCAGCTACAGGATGCCGCCAAGCGGCTGTGGACGCTTACGCCGCACAAAATCATCAGCAAGGACGAGTTCAAGGAGCTGCGCAAGGATGCGAACAGCTCGTTCCTGATGATTACGACCATAGTGGAGAACGGCGACCGGCGCCGGCAGCGGTACTTCTACCTGAACCTGCTCATGGGGAGCGAAAAGGCCGCGGAGAACCTGAACGCGCTGCCCGAAGTGGTGGCCATCCCGATGGCCTGCGAGGAGCGCAGCGGCGAAATCCCAACCACGATGCTCGACCCGATGCTGCTGTTTGCCCAGAAGCACGCCGAGAACCGAAAGGACAAGGCGTTTGAGGGCAGGCTGCTGGCCAGCTTCCAGCAGCCTTTGCAGGCCTACAACTACGACATGGCGCAGCTCAAGGGCAAAACCATTTACGTTGACCCCGCCGACGTTGACCCCAAGGTGAAGGTGGCCGACATGGAGAAGCGCGAGGGCAACCCCTTTCGCTTTGTCGGCCCAGACGAGCTGGCCCGCGTGGTGAGCGAGCAGGTGGCCGATGCGGTGGTGGCCTTCACCATCTACCCGCACGGCGGCGACAAGGACGGCTTCGGCTACAAGATGCTCATGGGCACCGACGGTGCGCTGTACTACTACTACTACGAGCTGAAGCGCAAGAACTTTCTCTTCCAGAAGAATGATTTTGAAAAGATAAGCCGCAGCCTAAAGTAGCGCTTGCGCTACGGCTTCACCACGATGCGGCTGGCCTGCTCTCCGTTGTCCAGCGCCACGCTCACTACGTAAACCCCCCGCGGCAGCGCCGATACGTCAATGGTGGCGTCGGCGCTGCCGCTTAGCGCGTAGCTCCTCAGCACCACCCCCGCCAAGCTGCACAGCGCCACGCGGCGCACCCTCCGCAGCGGCCCTCCGCCGACCCGCAGCAGCCCGCCGTGGATGGGGTTGGGGTAGAGCAGCAGCGCGGCGCTGTGCGTGCCCTTGCCCACGGCGGTGGCCGCGGGGCACATGCCGCCCACGCACAGCGCCGCCGCCTGCGAGGTGGCGCTGCCTACCTCGTTGCTCACCGTGCAGGCGTAGTAGCCGATGTGGGGGTTGTTTGCCTTGCCGATGGCGTACTGAAATGAGGTGGCGCCGCCAATATCCTTTCCATCCTTTTGCCACTGGTAGCGCAGGGCGGTGCCGCTTGCCTGCACGGTGAACAGCGCGGGGGCGTCCAGCGCCACCGCCTGCGCCGCGGGCTGCGCGGCGATGCTGGGGGCCACGTGGCTGCCGGCTACCTGCACGTAGAAAAACATGGCGGCAGGTTGCAGGCTGGTGGTGCCCGCCAGCCAAGCCACCATGCGCACCGTGCCGGTGTCGAGCACCGTGGCCGTGGCGCCGCCGAGCGACAGCGCCACGCCGCTGTCCACCGCGTAGCTCACCGCCTGCCCCGCCGCGCTGAGGGGCGGCAGCGCAAGGCTGCCCTCGCCGGCGAAGACAGTGTAGCGCTCGGCCACCGGCAGGCTCTGCGGCGCCTTGCCGAAGGCGAAGATAGCGCTGATGGGCGTGTGGTCGGAGGTGGTGGCGCTGTAGCTCGGAATGGCGCCGGTTACCGCTGTCTCTCTGGCCGTGCTGCCCTCCACGTAGAGCGAAAACAGCGCAGCCGAAATCATGAGGTGGTCAATGCTCGAGCTGTACTGCTGGGTGAGGAAGCGGTAGCGGGCGGTGTCGTCCACAAAGTTTTTGTAGGGCGACTCGCCGCAGCTGCTGCACGTGCTTCCGGTAGCGCGGTCGTTGTAGTCGCCCGCCACGATGATTGGCTTTGCGCTGTAGCTGCTGCCGTCGAGCAGGGTTTTCAGCCCCTGCGCGGCGGCTACGCGGCGGGCGTAGCTTTCGGCGTCGCTGTAGGCCTTGGCGTGGAGGTTGATGAGGGTGAGCGGCGTTTTGCCGTCCACCGTGAGGTCGAACTCTACGGGGAATCGCCCGCTTGACCACGCGGTGGCGCTGCCGGCGTCGTTCATCAGGCGCGGCGTGCCGTTGAGCGCCACCCTGCTTTTGCGGTACACGATGGCCTCGCTTTGCGCGCAGCTGCCGTTGCTGTATGTCTTCACGTAGCCGCCCCACGCGCTGCCGAGGAGCATTAGCAGGGTGTCCGTGGCCTTCGTGGGGTTGTCCGTAACCTCCTGCAAGGCCATCACGTCGGCGTTGACCCCTCGGATAACCTCGGCCACGTTGCGCATTTGCAGCGCCTCGTCCTCGGGGCCGTAGGTGGGGCAGCCGAGCCACTCGGCGTTGAAGGTGGCCACCTTGAAGGGCGTTCCGCCGCCGCTGCCCTCCTGCCTCACCACGCCGGCCACCGCCACGCTGCCCAGCCGCCGCCGCTGCGCATCGAGGAGGATGACGGAGCCGCTGACCGCGCTGTCGGCAAAGCCGCTACAGCCGGGCGCAAAGCGCACGTAAACGCTAAGGCCGCCCGATAAGCTGGCGGCATCCACCGTGAGGGGGCTGCTGCTGAAGTCGCCGAGGCCGGTGAGCGAGGCCTGCACCATTGCGCTGGGCGCGATGCTAACCACCCCGCTCAGCCCCGCGGCGGTGGCCGTGAAGCGCTGCGCTGCCGAGGCGCCGCCCGCGGGCACGCTCTGGGCAAACGCCAGCCTGTCGGGCGCGGTGGACACCCCCTGCCCCTGCGCCCAGAGGCTTGCCAAAAGCCACACGACGGTAAAGTATGCTCTGCTCATAGGTCTAACTTTTATCTGTTAAGGCAAAGATAAAAGAAAATGGCAGCGGATGGCTGCGGCAAGAGAAAAATTGTATCTTTGCACCGCAACAAAACTGTATTCATTTTACTATCTAATGGCAATT
>JAITMY010000105.1 GCA_031290755.1 Prevotellaceae bacterium | reverse complement strand
CAGCAGCTGCGCGTGGTTGCTGCGCGTGGGGAAGGTCTTGTTGGCCTGCGCCAGCAGCTGGGCGATGCCCCGAAAGTGCCGCTCGCTGGGCGACGAGGGGAACCAGCCGAGGTAGTCGTCGCTCACCGAGCGCAGCGCCATCACCTGCGCCAGCTGCTGCTGGTCGGAGCTCTCCTTGCGCGAAAGAATCTTGTCGCGCCGGTAGCTCTTGCCTATCAGCGCGTAGAACACCAGCCCCACCACGGGCACGAAGGCAATGAACAGCATCCACGCCAGCGTTTTGGTAGGGTCGCCGCGCTGCTGGAGCACCACCAGCCCAATGGCCACCAGCGTCAGCAGGTAGGCCGCGCCGGCAAGCATGTTGAGGTCAAACAGCGGAGTAAGCATAGCGTATCATTGGGTAATAAGTTAACAGCAGTAAAGGTAAAAAAAATTTGGCCATTCCAATAATTCTTACTACCTTCACCCCGCTTTAACAGAAGTATTAACGCAAAAACAAAACAACAATGACATCTTTCAAAGATTTAGGCCTTGTGAACTCAAGGGAGCTCTTCAAAAAGGCGATGGCCGGCAAGTACGCCATCCCCGCCTTTAACTTCAACAACATGGAGCAGATGCAGGCCATCGTTCAGGCCTGCGTGGAGGCAAAGTCGCCGGTGATACTCCAAGTCTCCAGCGGCGCGCGCAAGTACGCCAACCAAACCCTGCTGCGCTACATGGCGCAGGGCGCCGTGGAGTACGCCAAGGAGCTGGGCGCCAACGTGCCCATCGTGCTGCACCTCGACCACGGCGACACGCTCGACCTCTGCAAGAGCTGCATAGACTACGGCTTCTCCAGCGTGATGATTGACGGCTCGCACCACCCCTACGCAGACAACGTGGCCATCACCGCCGCCGTGGTAGAGTACGCCCACAAGTACGACGTTACCGTCGAGGGCGAGCTCGGCGTGCTGGCCGGCGTGGAGGACGAAGTCTCCGCCGAGCACCACACCTACACCCAGCCCGAAGAAGTCGAGGACTTCCTGAAGAAAACCGGCGTGGACTCGCTCGCCATCTCCATCGGCACCTCGCACGGCGCCAACAAGTTCAGGCCAGAGCAGTGCACCCGCGGCGCCGACGGCGTGCTCATCCCCCCGCCCCTGCGCTTCGACATCCTCGAGGCCATCGAAAAGCGCATCCCCGGCTTCCCCATTGTGCTGCACGGCGCCTCGAGCGTGCCGCAGGCCAGCGTGGCCACCATCAACAAGTACGGCGGCGCGCTGAAAGACGCCGTCGGCATCCCAGAAGAGCAGCTGCGCCGCGCCGCCACCTCCGCCGTGTGCAAAATCAACATCGACAGCGACGGGCGGCTGGCCATGACCGCCGCCGTGCGCGAAGTGTTCGCCACCAAGCCCGCAGAGTTCGACCCCCGCAAGTACCTCGGCCCCGCCCGCGACTCGCTCAAGGAGCTCTACAAGCACAAAATTGTCAACGTGCTCGGCAGCAACAACCGCTTTTAGGCCCCCAGGGTGCACGCGCGTGCACCCCCGCAGGGCTTTTTGCCATGCGCGCGCGGCCTCTACCGTAGATGCGGCGCGCGCTTTTTTTAAGCTCACAGCTATCAACCCTCAAACCTTAAACGCTATGTTAGACTACACACTGGTAGAAAATTTGCTGACAGAGTCGCCCGACGACTTCACGGCGCACCCGGTGAACGTGCACACGTTCACCTACAGCGAGATTGCCGACGGCATTCTCAAGCTCAACGTGGGCATTGGCAAGCCCGAAGTCCTGTCCATGCTCGAGGCCTACGAGGAGGTCATCGCCGGCATCGTGGCCGGAGGCGGCGCGGTGAGCACGCGGCTCTTCCACGCCCACCCCTCCGTTGCGGGCGTGTTCAACACCGCCTCAGACAGCTACGACCCGGCCCGCCACCACCTCAAAATCAACCTCACGCCCGGCCTTGCCCTGCGCGAGGCGCTGGCCAAGGTGAAAACCAAGAAGGTGCAGGTGCCCGAAGCAACCCCCCTGCTGGTGGAGGTGAGAGACGTGGCCAGCGGCGCGGTGAACGACCACCTCACGCTCGGCGGCATCCTCCAGATCTCCGGCAGCCGCCTCAAGTTCACGGCCAGCGACCCCGCCAACGGCGTGTTCCTCATCCCGCTCAGGAACCCCGAGGTGCGCCTCACGCAGGTGTCGGACAACAAGCCCGCCCGCATCACGGCGCTGCTGCCCGCCACCCTCGCCGCCGGCGAGTACTACCTTGAGGTGCGCACCACCTACATGAACAACATGAAAGCTGCCAAAACGCTGAAAGTAGGCAGGTTTCACAAAGTGCTCACGGTGGGGGCAGCGTAGAGGGAGCATCTACCGGTGCGTAGATAGAGCGTCTACCGGTGCGTAGATGGAGCGTCTACCGGTGCGTAGATGGAGCATCTACCGGTGCGTAGATAGAGCATCTACCGGTGCGTAGATGGCCTCCGCTCGGCTCCCCGTCATTCCCCCTTTTAATTCATCTAACCCTAACAGGATAAAGCATATGAAAACTCCCTTAGCGGCCATTGCAAGGGGCATACTGCGCCACTGCTGCAACATGCCCGTGATACTCTACTACAAGCTGCGGAGCATGGCGTACCCGGGCAAGGACAAGTACCGGGGCGCGTGGCTCGTCTGCGAGCGCGGCATAGAGGCGCAGGACAACGGCTACGCCTTCTTCAGGTACCTGCGCGAGCGCCACCCCGACCAGAAGGTGTACTACCTGATAGACTTCGCCAGCCCGGACTACGGCCGGGTGCAGAGCCTGGGCAGCGCTATCTGCTACAACAGCTACGAGCACAAGATGGCGCTGTTCTTCGCCGCGCGCCTCATCTCCACGCACGGCGGCTACATGATGCCGTGGAGCTACCTGCTGTTCCGTGCGCTGTTTCGGCGCAGGGGCAGCGTGGCCTACGTGATGCTCAACCACGGCGTGGTGAAGGACGATGAGAGCGACGTGATGAACAAGCGCAGCACCGGCTTCGACCTGTTCATGGCCACCACCCAGCCCGAGCGGGCGTGGCTGCTGGCCCACCCGGGCTACGGCTTCGCCGAAAAGGAGGTGCCGCTCGTCGGCGCGCCGCGCTACGACTACCTCACCGGCGGCGCGGCGAAGCGGCAAATCGCGTTCCTGCCCACCTGGCGCAAGTACCTCATTGAGCGCGACCCGGAGAAGAAGAACAGCTACCGGCTGGTCAAAGGCTTTGAGAGCACGCCCTACTTCAGGGCTATATCCGGATTTTTGGGCAGCCAGCGCCTCCACGCGCTGCTGGAGGGGCACGGCGTGCAGCTCATCTTCCGCCCCCACCCCGAGGCGCAGCGCATGTGCCCCCTGCTGGCCAGCCTCCCCAGCTGCATCGAGGTGGCCACCAGCAGCAGCACCCAGCTGATGGACCTGCTGCAAGAGAGCGCCATGCTGATTACCGACTACTCCTCGGTGGCCTTTGACTTTGCCTACATGAAGAAGCCGCTGGTGTACTACCAGTTTGACCAGGTGGAGTACCGCACCAAGCACTACCGCGAGGGCTACTTCAGCTTTGCCGCCGACGGCTTTGGCGAGGTGGTGATGGACGAGGCCGCGCTGCTGGCCGCCGTAGAAACCACCGTGCGCGGCGGCTTCCAAATGGAGGAGCTGTACCAGCAGCGCGTGGACGACACCTTTGCCTACCGCGACACAGGCAGCTGCGAGCGGGTTTATCAGGCGATAGAGGAAATGGGGGTATGAGCGCCGTGGCGTGGGGCGTTGCCCTGCGGGTGGCTACATGCTTTTGGCGTAGGCCGCCGCGTCCATGAGCGTGCCGAGCTCTGCGGGGGCGCTCATCTTCACCTTCACCATCCAGCCTTTGCCGTAGGGGTCTTGGTTCACCAGCTCGGGGCGGCTGCCCAGCTCGTCGTTGAGCGCCAGCACCTGCCCGCTGACGGGCATGAACAGGTCTGACACGGTTTTCACGGCCTCCACCGCGCCAAAGGTATCGCCCTTGGCCAGCGCTTCGCCTACCGCGCTGACGTCCACAAAAACAACGTCGCCCAGCTGGCTCTGCGCGTAGTCGGTAATGCCCACGGTGGCGGTGCCGTCGGCCTCGGCCAGCACCCACTCGTGCTCGGCGGTGTACTTCAAATTCTCCGGTGTATTCATTTTGTAGCAGTATTAAGTGATTATTTTGTAGTTCCTAAACTCAAACAACCTTTTCCCTGTTGCGCTTTCTATCCATTGCAGCACCTTGTACTTGAGCGGCAGGCGCTTTTTGGAGGTGTCGAACTCAAAGCGCCAATTCATGGCGCCTACGCGCGCCTGCATTACCTTGGGGTGCTCGCCGGCAAAGAGCGCCAATGACGATACGTTGCCGTAGTCAAACAGCTCATGCGGCGCTACGGTTAGCGGGGCGTTGGGGTTGTACAGCGTGGCAAAGCCGGCCTGCTTGGCCGACTGGAAGTAGGGGTTCCTGACCCAGCCGTAGTGGTACACGTAGGCATCTACCAGCTTACCCGCTAACTTTTTATACCCCTCGCCGTTGACGTTGCTTGATAGTGCTCTAAACCCTTGCGCATCCTTGTACGAGCGAATGTTTTTGTCGTTGCGGATTACCCGTATTTCGCGGCGGTACCAGCTGCGCGAGTCGCCGACGTACTTGTAGCTGCCGTAAAAGTGCAGGTACTTCAGCACGAGGCAGGCCACTTTCTTGTTGCTCAAGTGCTGCTCCATTGCCTGCCTGATGGCGGGGAGGTACTTTTCGTGCACCACCTCGTCTGCCTGAATGTAAAACGCCCAATCGCTGTCGGGCGCAACGGCGTCAAAGGCTTTGTTGGTCTCTACCGCCAGCGCCCGCCCGCCTTCGCGCAGGCTGTCGTCCCACACGGAGTGGATAACTTTGATTTTGTCCGAGGCAATGGCTGCTATCAAGTCCGCCGTGGCATCGTCGGACTTGCCGAGGCAGACAATAAATTCATCGCACAGCGGCAGGATGGAGGTGATGGCCTCCACTACAGGGTAATCATACTTCACGGCATTTCGCACAAAGGTAAACCCGCTGACTTTCATTGACTGTTACGTTACTATACTTCTAAAAACACCCTAAGGCAGGCGCAAAGGTTGCACTTTTTTACTACAAATGCAACCCTTGCGCAGAAAATTTTTATGCCCCATTGTGCTTACTCTCCAAAATTATGACTAAACTTGCAGGCTGAAATTGTTAGGAGCTGGTAGGCGTAAATAGTGAAGAATGGAGCTTAAAAATGGTTTTCAAATGATTAGACACAGGCAAAGGTGCCGCTGGCTTTTATGGTCGTGCACCTCACTAATGTTTTTTTGCTTTGTGCCCGTAGCCGCTCATGCGCAGGGGGTGCTTTACAAGGCCGAAGTCCGCTCGTTTTTTGACAACACGGAGTTTGGCACCTCCAACGTGCAGATGCCGCAAACTATGGCGGGCACGCACCTTGCGCCCGAGGTGGGGATGGGCTGGGGCGAGCAGCACCGCATTTTTGTCGGCCTTGACGCTATGCACGAGTGGGGCAGCAACAAGGCTGTTGACTTTTTTGACCCCATTGCCTACTACCAATTCAGCGGAAAGCTATTTCGCGCTTACGTGGGCGCCTTCCCGCGCAGCTTGGCCTTAGGGCGCTACCCGCGCATGTTCTTTCAGGACTCTGTGCTCAACTACCGCCCCATAGTGAACGGCGTGTTTTGGGAGCTGCTTCACGGCGAAAGCTACCTCAACCTGTGGCTCGACTGGGCAAGCCGCCAAGCGCCCGACCGCCACGAAGCGTTTTTTATGGGCTGGTCGGCGCGGTGTAGCTACGGCGTGCTCTACGCGCAGCACTTTGGCTATATGTTTCACTTTGCCGGAACAATGCACCCCATTGTTGACGAGGGCTTGCACGACAACGGCGTTGTGCTCACCTCGCTGGGCGTGGACTTTGCAGACAAAGCGGGCATTGAAAAGCTGGAAGCTAACCTTGGCTGGTCGGTGGGGCTGGAGCGCGACCGCTCGCTTGGCGAATGGCACCGCCCGCAAGGGGTTTTGTCCGAAATCAGGGTGGAGTACAAAGGCGTGGGCGCCTTCAACACCTACTACAACGGCGGCAGCCAGCAGGTTTTTTACAGCGACCACGCCAGCGACCTCTACTGGGGCGACCCCATTTACCGCTCCCGCGAGTACAACCGCACGGACTTCTACATCAACTTTGTAAAAACCGATGTGGTGCACATCAAGCTGATTTACTCCCTCCACTTCACCGAGCAAACCGCCTACCACGAGCAGGGGTTGCAGGTTACCTTTGCGCTGGACAACTTCAGCAAGAAGAAGCAGAAAGGCTACGAGTATATTTGGGACAGGTGGATGAAACATGAACCATTAGTTAGCGTAGAGTAATGTATCAATATAAGCTGAAAGACCGGTTTCTGATTTTCTTGCTGGGGGTTTGGTGGCTTGCCAACCTCTTTCAGGCAAGCTTCATGGAGCTGCACTTTGACGAGGCATACTACTGGATGTTTTCGCGGCACTTAGACTGGGGCTACTTTGACCACCCGCCGATGACCGCGCTGCTCATTTGGCTTGGCTCGCTTTTCAACAGCAACGAGCTGGGCGTGCGCCTGCTTACCACCTTGCTGCAACCCGTTTACCTGTACTTGTTTTGGACGCTACTGCGCACGCCCGAAGCGGGGCGCCGCGAGGCAACGCTCTACGTGCTGCTGTGCGCCGCCGTGCCCATGGTGCAGGTGTACGGCTTTGTTGCCACCCCCGATGCGCCGTTGATGTTTTTTACGGCGCTGATATTAGTGCTGTACCGCAAATTCACCACCTCCTCCAAGCTCGTTTGGACAGTGCTGTTCGGCTTGTGCATGGGGCTGATGGCCTATGCCAAGTACCACGGGGCGTTGGTGGTGCTGTGCCTTGTGCTGTCCAACCTCTCGCTGCTGCGCAACCGCAGGTTTTATGCGGCGGCGCTGCTTGCCGCTCTTGTAATGCTGCCGCACCTGTGCTGGCAGGACGAGCACGATTGGGTAAGCTTTCGCTACCACCTAATGGACAGGAACAATACGTTTCGCGCCGGCTACGTGCGCGAGTATTTGCTGAACATCGTGGGGTGCTACAACCCGTTTCTTGTGCTGCCGTTTATATATGTTGCGTTCAAAAGTAAGGTGCGGCATACGCTCTTGCGTCCGGTTTACTTTATTGCCGGCGGCTTCTTTTTGTTCTTTTTGCTTGCCACGCTTCGCGGCTACGTGCAGCCGCAGTGGACGCTGCCGATGGCCTACAGCATTGTGTTTGCGCTTTACCTTTACGGCGCAGCAAACGCCCGCATGGGCAAGTACCTTATCCGCGTGGGGTGGGTTACGCTTGCGCTCTTGCTGGTGGTGCGCGTGCTGATTATGACGGGGGCGCTGAGCGGCACCAAGCTTGTTTTCTTCAACAACAAAGCCACTAACCAGCGCATTGCGCAGGCGGCAAACGGAGCGCCCGTGCTATTCCTCAAGTCCTACCAAAGCCCGTCGCTGTACGCTTTTTACACACGGCAGCCCAGCGACTCGCAAAAGGCATTGGCGGGGAGGCAAAGCCAGTACACGCTTTGGTCGCTCGACGCGCAGTTCAAGGGGCAGCGGGTGATGGTGCAGCTGCCCGCTGCCGACAGCGTGGTGGAGCTGCCGCGCGGGCGCAAGTTTTTTTACACCTTCGTGGATGACTATATTCCCCTTGGCGAGCTGCGGCAAATGGAAGCCCAGCCGGACTTTCGCCCTGAGCTGCTTGCCCCAACGCTTTTGAGGTTGCTTCATCAATTTCGGGAAACACCGTAGGCGCTTAAAGGCAACCGTGCATACAAAGAGCGGCCTCCTAAGCTACGTTAGGAGGCCGCTCTTTTGTCCGCTTAGGGGGCGTTCTACCTTCTTCTATCTCCGCCTCTTGGACGGTCGCCGCCGCGGCGGTCGCGGTCGCCATCCCTTCTTTCGGGGCGCTTGCGCTCAGGCTCAACCCAGCCTTCGGGCTGCGGGAGCAGCGCTCTACGCGACAGCCGCAGCTTACCGCTCTTTTCAACCTCGATGAGCTTCACCTCAACCTCGTCGCCCACTTGGTAGAGGTCTTCCACCTTGTTGACCCGCTCGTAGGCCATTTCCGAGATGTGCAGCAGGCCGTCTTTGTTGGGGAGTATTTCCACGAAGGCGCCGAAGTCCAGTATCGAAACAATCTTGCCCTTGTACACCAGCCCTACTTCGGGCACGGTGGTGATGCCCTTGATGCGCTCCAGCGCAGCGGTGATGCTCTCTTTGTCGGGGCCAAAGACATCAACAAAGCCCTTGTTGTCGTGCTCTGTAATGGTGATGGTGGTGCCCGTTGTTTTTTGCAGCTCCTGAATGATCTTACCGCCGGGGCCAATGACTGCGCCAATAAACTCAGCGTCTATAACGATTTGCTCTATGCGCGGCACGTGGGGTTTGAGCTCAGGGCGCGGCTCGCTCATGGTTTTCATCATCTCGCCGAGTATGTGCAGCCGCCCTTGCCGCGCCTGCTCCAGCGCCTGCTCCAGCACCTCGTAGGGTAGCCCGTCAACCTTAATGTCCATCTGGGTAGCGGTGATGCCGTCCTTGGTGCCCGTTACCTTGAAGTCCATGTCGCCGAGGTGGTCTTCGTCGCCTAAGATGTCGGAGAGGATGGCGAACTTGCTGCAAGCGTTCTCGCTAATCAGCCCCATTGCGATGCCCGACACGGGCTTTTTTATTTGCAGGCCGGCATCCATGAGGGCAAGCGTACCGGCGCACACCGTTGCCATTGACGAGGAGCCGTTCGACTCCAAGATGTCGGACACCACGCGCACGGCGTAGGGGTTGTCTTCGCCCAGCGGCACCTGCCCCTTGAGGGCGCGGTGGGCAAGGTTGCCGTGGCCTATTTCGCGGCGGCTGGTGCCACGCGCGGGTCGCGCCTCGCCGGTCGAAAACGGGGGGAAGTTGTAGTGCAGCACGAACTGCTCAATGCCCTGCACGAGCACGTCGTCTATTTCCTTTTGGTCGAGCTTGGTGCCCAGCGTAACGGTGGTGAGCGATTGCGTTTCGCCGCGCGTGAAGATGGCCGAGCCGTGGGCAGCGGGCAGGTAGTCCACCTCGCACCAGATGGGGCGAATGTCGGTGGTTTTGCGCCCGTCGAGGCGGATGCCCTCGTCGAGCACCATGTTGCGCATGGCTTTTTTCTGCACGTTGTCGTGGAAGTAGCGCTTCACCAGCTTGGCCTTGCGCGGCTTTTCCTCGTTGTCGGGCAGGGTGGCGATAAACTCTTCCTCCACCTGCGCAAACAGCGCTGAGCGCTCGTGCTTGGCGGTTGTCTTCTTGGCCACCTCGTAGGTCTTAGCGTAGCAGGCGTCGTACACCTGCTGGCGCAGCTCCTCGTCGTTGTCCTCGTGGCAGTAGGTGCGCTTTACCTGCTTGCCCAGCTCAGCGGCCATTTCCTTTTGTATGCGGCAGTGCTTCTTGATTTCAGCGTGCGCAATCTTGATGGCCTCCAGCATTTCCTTCTCCGAAACCTCCTTCATTTCGCCCTCCACCATCAGAATGTTCTCTTCGGTGGCGCCCACCATGATTTCGATGTCGGCTTGCTTCAGCTGCGAAAACGTGGGGTTGATGCACCACTGGCCGTCGATGCGGGCAACGCGCACTTCGGAGATAGGCCCGTTGAACGGGATGTCGGAAACCGCCAGCGCTGCCGAGGCCGCAAGGCCTGCGAGGGCGTCGGGCATGATGTCGTTGTCGGCAGAGATGAGGTTGACGGTTACGAAAACGTCGGCGTGGAAGTCGTCGGGGAAGAGCGGGCGCAGGGCGCGGTCAATGAGGCGCGAGATGAGTATCTCGTGGTCGTTGGGGCGAGCCTCGCGCTTCAGGAAGCCTCCCGGATACCGGCCTGCGGCGGAGTATTTTTCCTTGTACTCTACCGAAAGCGGCATGAAGTCCGTGTCCTCCTTGGCGTCGGCAGCGCAGGTAACGGCGGCAAGCAGCATGGTGCTGCCCATTTTCACCACCACGGCTCCGTCGGCTTGCTTGGCCAGCTTGCCGGTTTCGAGCTCAATGGTGCGGCCATCGCCTAAGTCAATTGTCTTTTTCAGTGCGTTGTATAGCATGGTTTTTGTTCGTTTGTGCCCTCGCTTGTTTATGAGGGCGGGTTATGTAGCCTGTAATGTTTGCGTATTTAGACGAGCGAGAAGTACCCGTGCTCCTTGAGCAGCTCTTTCTCTTTGCCTGGCACCTCGCGAATGTCGAGCAGGAAGCATACAAAGATGTTGGCCATCGGGATGTTGAACTTGCGCACCAGCCCCAGCGAGGCGTAGGCCGTGCCGCCGGTGGCTATGATGTCGTCGGCGATGAGCACCCTGTCCGTTGCCTCCAGCGCATCCTGATGGATTTCGATGGTGTCGTTGCCGTACTCCAGCGCGTACTCTACCGAGTAGGTTTTCCACGGCAGCTTGCCTTTTTTGCGTATGGGCACCAGCCCTACGCCCAGCTCGTAGGCCACCGCAGCGCCCAAGATAAAGCCGCGCGACTCTATGCCCACAACTTTGGTGATGCCCTTGCCGCGGAACTGGTCGGCTACCGCCCGCACGGCGGCGCGAAAGACTCCGGCGTTGTTTAAGAGCGTTGTAATATCCTGAAAGAGGATACCGGGGGTGGGGTGGTCGGGAATGATGCGGAGGTGCTGCTTAAAGTCCATTTTGTTGTAGTGTGATAACGTATGTATATACATAAGGTGTCTGAGTAAACATGCTTGCGTGCGCTGCGGTTAGCCAAAAGAGAAAGGCAATTGCTACAATTGCCTTTCTGCTCTTCGGGTTACTTTCGTAGCTCGAGTGCCTTAATAATAGCCCTATATCTTTCTATATCAACCTGCTTTAGGTAGTTGAGCAGCTTGCGCCGCTTGCCTACTAAGCTCACCAACGCCCGCTCTGTGCCAAAGTCCTTTTTGTGCACTTTCAGGTGGGCGGTGAGGTGGTTGATACGGTAGGAAAATAGGGCAACCTGGCCTTCTGAGGTGCCTGTGTCCTTATTAGACTTCCCGTGCTTTGCGAAAATTTCCTGCTTCTTCTCTGCTGTTAAGTAGTACATAGTAACATTGTTTAAATAGGCTGCAAATGTAGGGATTATTTCCGAAACGACAAATAAATGCACGAAAATATCTTGGGTAGCGCATTAAAATACTTTAAATCGTTGGCTACACACCGCTTGCCAGCGGCATTATTTTTGCTGCCGCTTCCCGCTGCCGCGGTAGCGCTTCTCTGCGTTCTTCCGCTGCTGCTTCTTTTCGCTGCTGACCAGCGCCCTGCCCTCGGCGTCCTCCTCCTCAAGCATGGCGTAGTCCAGCTGCTTCTTCTCCATGTTGATGCGGTCAACCTTGATGCGCACGGCGTCGCCCAGCGTGTAGGTTTTCCCGGTGCGGCGGCCCACCACGCGGTAGCTGTCCTCCTGAAAGTAGAAGAAGTCGTTCTTGAGCGAGCGCAGCAGCACCATGCCCTCTATCTTGTTGTCGTTTATCTCCACGTATATGCCGCGGTCGGTAACCCCCGAAATGGTGCCGTCGTACTCCTCGCCCACCTTGTCCTGCATGTACTCGGCCATTTTGTACTTGATGGAGGCGCGCTCGGCGTCGGCGGCCTTGCCCTCCATTTCGCTGGAGTGCTTGCAGAGCGCGTCGTAGTCCTCGGCGCTGGCGGACTTGCCGCCGCCCAGGTAGGAGGCCAGCAGGCGGTGCACCATCACGTCGGGGTAGCGGCGGATGGGCGAGGTGAAGTGCGTGTAGTAGTCAAACGCCAGGCCGTAGTGCCCCGCGTTGGCCGTGCTGTACCGCGCCTTGGCCATGCAGCGCAGCGCTAAGGTTTCGAGGAGGTTTTGCGCCTTGCTGCCGCGCACCTTCTCCAGTAGCCCGTTGAGCTCGCGCGAGATGGACTTGCCCTTGCCGAAGCTCACCTTGTAGCCCAGCTGC
>JAITMY010000097.1 GCA_031290755.1 Prevotellaceae bacterium | reverse complement strand
GCAAAACAATTTAATTTATTTATGCATTATGAAAAGAAAAGTGTTTTTAGTGGTTGCCGTAGCGGCAACAGGAATGATGGTCGCCTCGTGCGGCGGGACAAAGCAAGTGGCGCAGGGCTATCAGCAGCCGGCGCAAACACAGCCCAAAACGTTGGAGCAGGCGCAAGCTGCCAACCGCGGGATGAAGCAGGAGAAGGAAGAGTGCGAGGAGGAGGCGCTCAAGCCAACGGACAACCTGCGTGAGGCTGGCAACGGCATAAGCGACAAGGAGGCGTTTGCCACCAACCTTGCCCTGCTGGATGCCCGCGCAAAGCTGGCGCAGCAGCTTGAGGTGCTTATCAACGGGCTGATGCGGAACTTCGACCAGCAGCACGAGGCCGAAAAAGGCTTTACCCGCGTGGGCAAGGCCAGCGGCGTGCAGCAGGGCTACTTTGAGCAGCTCCTCACCAACACGCGCCCCATCTGCAAAAATACTTACGTCAAGGAAGACGGAAAGTACAATGTGTATGTGTGCGTGGAGATGGGCGAGCAGCAAAAAAAGGCTGTGGTGCAGAAGCTGAAAGACGATAAGATTCTCGAAATCGACGCGCGGGAAAGTCTTATCTTGGACGACCTGAACAAGGCCAAGGAGGCGTATCGTCAAAAGTTAGCGGGAGAATAAAATGAGAAATATTTTATTTATCGCGATGATGTGTGGGTTGCCTGCCGCTCTTCAGGGGCAGGCATCCCTTCCTTTATGGACACAGGATGCGGTTCGCGAGCGCAGCTACCCTGCGGCGGAGTGGTACATTGGCTTTGTGAGCGACCGCCTCAAGGCGGGCGCCGAGGCGGGTAAGGCGCTCAAGGCGCTGGAGCGCGACGCGCAAAACCAGCTCTCGGAGAGCATTATTGTTACCATTGAGGGAAGCTCGCAGGTGGAAAACACCAGCGAGAGCTACCAGAGCGGCGGCAAGCGCACGGAGCAAATCACCACCGGCTACAAGCAGGCGGTGAAAACGGCAACCACCGCCACCACCGTAAAAAACGAGGTGAAGTCGTACCACGACCCCGCCACAGGCAAGCTCTACGCCTTTGCGGCGGTGCGCCGCGCAGACCTTGCGGCGTTTTACCGCAAGTCCATCAACGTGGACTTGAACAAGGTGGAAACGGCGCTGGGCGTTGCCGAGCAGCTGGTGGCCGCGGGCAAAAAGATGAGCGCCCGCCGCAAGTGCGAAGAGGGGCAAAAGACCTTGGCAAGCGTAAGCTTTTTCCGCGACCTGCTGACGGCGGTGAACGCCGAGGCCGACGAGGAAACCCTGCAAACCGAGCGCAGCAACGAGCTGGTGCGCTCGGTGGAGCAGCGGCTGATAGACCTTGAGCAGAGCACCTTTGTGTATGTGAGCTGCAAGCTTGAGTACAAGGGGCACAAGGACGATGCCTTTGGCAGCGACCCGGGCATAATTTGCAACATCGTGAAGCAGGCGCTGAGCGAAAACGAGTGCAGCGTTACGGACAACAAGGAGGAGGCGGACTACGAGCTGACGCTGGCGGCCAGCACCACGCAGCGCAGCGACGGCTCGGGGCAGTTCGGCCTTATTTCCTACTACGCCAACGTGCGGGGGACGCTCTACAACCGCCTGACGCGCAAAAAGACGGTGGACTTCACCATCTTCAACGATGCGGATTGCTACTCGGCGGGCAAGTCAGCCGAAGACGCGGCGACCAAAGCGTTTAAGCTGCCCGCGCTGCGCGATAAGGTGCTGGGGCAGGTGCTGCCGAAGATAAAGAATTGACGATGAATGTCCCCTAAAAAATCCCCCAATCGCTGCGCTTCATTGGGGGTTACTCACATTGAACCCTTGCGGGTTCCGGTCGTTGAGCGTAGTCGAAACGCCTCCCGACCCGATAGGGTCGAATGTGAGTAACCCCCAGTGAAGCCGCCAAAGGCGGCGACTGGGGGAGGAGGAGGGAAGCGCCCCCAGTGAAGCCGCCAAGACTGGGGGAATTCAGAGTTTATAGTTTTATGGTTCTTTTTATTTGTTCATTTTTAATTTTTACTTGTCATGAAAAAAACAATGATTTCTGCGGCTCTTGCAGCCGCGCTGTTGGCAACCGACGTATGCGTTGCACAAAACGCTTCACGCGGGGTGAAGCGCGACAAAGAGGCCTGTGAAGAGATGGCGATGGAGGTGGCCACGAACCCGCGAGCGTCGGCCAGCGCCATATCAACAAGCGAGGCGATAGCCTTCAAAATGGCGATGACCGAAGCCCGCGCGGAGCTGGCGGCGCAGGTGGCCGCCGAGATTACGGGCTTTGTGCGCCACCGCGTGGAGCAGTACCAAGCCACCGCAGGGGCAGGCACTGCCTACAACGCGCAGCATGGCGACCTGCGCGTGAGCGTGAGCGGCAGCGAGAGCAGCCCCAAAACCGTATCGGCGATGTTTGAGGCGGACAGCTCGGAAACGGTGCAGCGCGTGTCGCAAATCATTTCCAACACGCGCCCGGTGTGCAAAAACGCCTACGACCGCGAGGACGGCTCGGTGCAGGTGTACGTGTGCGTGGAAATGGGGCTTGCCGCCCAGCGCCAAGCCTACCAGCAGCTCGAAAAGGATGGCATCCTTGACGTGGACGTGAACGGCGACGGCAAAAACGACGTGGACTTTGCCGAAAAAGAGTTCCTGCTGGAGCTGGCAAAGGCGCGGGAAGAGTACAATGCGAAGAAGAATAGTGAAGAGTAATTAACCGGTAAAATCAAAACTAAAACCAAAATCAAAATGAAAAAAGTATTTGTTTTATTTTTTGCGCTGCTGCTGGGAGCGGCAGCGCAGGTGCAGGCGGAGGACATGCAAGCGGCATCCACACCCGCAGACAAGCCCCGTATGGTGGTGTTTGTGGTGGGTGTGGAGCAAAATCAGGTGGGCGACTTTCTCGCCATACTGGTAGGTAACGAGCTGGGCGGCGGCGACCGCTACGACATTATTACCCGCACCGACGCCGTGCAGAAGAAGCTCAAAGAGCTGCGCGAGTACGAACGAAGCGGCAACGTCAACGAAGGCGAGCTGATAGAGTGGGGGCGGCAAAACAACGTGTCGATGCTGTGTCTGGTAACCTCCATACATTTGGATGAGTACATGTTTGCGGCGCAGCTCACGGACGTAAAAAGCAACAAGCTGGTGGGCAGCGGCGACTATTCGAGCGCCAGCTTGGGCAGCGCTGACCTCAAAAAGGTTGCCGGTGCGCTGGCGGCGCAAATACAGGGGAATGGCGGCGGCTCGAGCAGCAGCATGGGGCAGCAGGCAAGCAGCGGCAGCCGGGCAAGCTCGCGAAGCAGCGGTGGCAAAAGCAACGGCGCAGCCTACAACCCCGATGGCATTGAGCTGGTGTATGTGGCAGGCATCGGCAGCGGCATTATGGCTACCAAAGGCTTTTACATCGGCAAGTACGAGGTAACGCAGGCGCAGTGGCAGGCCATTATGGGCAGCAACCCGTCGGCGAAGCAAGACCCGTTTCATCCGGTAACCAACGTGAGCTGGAACGATTGCAAGCAGTTTCTTGCCAAGCTGAACGAGCAAACCGGACGCAGCTACCGCCTGCCTACCGAGGCGGAGTGGGTGTATGCTGCCAATGGCGGCAGCAATGGCGACACCTACGAGTATGCAGGCAGCAACAACGCCGATGAGGTGGCGTGGCACGACGGCAATAGCGGCTGGTACAGCGGCAGCAGCGCTTCTCACACGCACAAGGTAGGCACTAAGCAGCCTAACTCTGCTGGCATTTACGACATGAGCGGCAACGTGTGGGAGTGGTGCGAGGATTGGTATGATAGTAACCACTCGGACCGCGTGGGTCGCGGCGGCAGCTGGTACGGCACGGCGGCGAGCTGTCGCGTTGCCTACCGCAACAGCAGCACGCCCGGCTACAGCTACAACATTTTGGGCTTCCGCCTTGTTCTCCCCTAAGTTTATCCTGTGCGGCATCCGGATTTTTTAACAGGTGCTTTGAAATATTGGTTTACACGAAAAGGTTTGGAGTATAAAATATTTTTTGTACCTTCGCGGTGCATTTTTAATTTATCACTTTTAATTTTTATTGTTATGACAGAAAGAGAAAGAAATGAGCTCCTTGCTGACATGGAGAATTTCAACAACACAATGACTGAGGAATCGGCAAGAGAATTCCGTGAAGAGCTGTACCGTCGTGTTTATTTTGACGGCACTGAGGAGGAATACAAAGAGTTGTTTTTCCCCAAGAAGGATTGGAAAACCTACTAACACAACACAGCTATGTACACTACTCGTTCGAGATTAGTCCTGGGTTTTCACGGCTGCGACAAGTCCGTAGCCGATGCTGTTTTGAGCGGCGCAATCCTTCTCAAGAATAGCACCAACAGCTATGATTGGTTGGGGCGCGGCATTTATTTTTGGGAAAACAGCCCCTCGCGTGCATTGGAGTTTGCCGCGAATTTGCGCGAGCATCCTAACACATCTAAAATGCCTATCAGAACGCCTGCGGTAATTGGCGCAGTGATAGATTTGGGCTTTTGTTTCGATTTGTTGGATTATCAAAATCTCCAACTACTGAGGAAGGGCTATCAAAGCCTTTTGCAATCAAACCCCAGCGGCGATATGCCGCGCAACAGGTCGGCAGGCAACGCGGGCGACTTGCTGCTGCGCGATTTGGATTGTGCGGTGGTAGAAGCGGTGCATATGCGCAGGAGCAGAAGAGGGCAACAGCCCTTCGACTCTGTGCGTAGCGTCTTTTACGAAGGCGGCGAATTGTACCCTAACGCAGGATTTAGAGAAAAAGATCACGTGCAAATATGTGTCCGCAATCCAAACTGTATCAAAGGATTTTTTGTTCCGCGAGAAATAGACTACGATTATCCGAAGGTCTGAAGCGTATTTATTAGACAAACGCCAAAAACGTGTAAGCCGATATTCACAAGGCTTGCACGTTTTTTTTGTGGCCTTTTGGCGGTAAGAAAAGATTTTGTATCTTTGTGGCAGTAATAATAAAAACAAGCCATCAAATGCAAAGAATATACATAGATACATCGGTAGTAGGCGGGTACTTTGAGGAGGAGTTTAAGGCATACACCATTCCGTTTTTTGAGAGCGTAAGGCGTGGAGAGCGAATAATTATAGTGTCCGAATTGCTCGAAGACGAGTTAACCAATGCACCAAGGGAGGTACGGCTTTTGTTGAAAACAATACCGATGGAGTATAGAAAACGTGTGCTGTCCACTCCCGAAGCCGCCCTGCTCGCCGACGCATATATAGCTGCCAACGTGGTGGGCGCAACAAGTCGCAACGATTGTTTACATATTGCTATAGCTACTCTTTGCAAAGCTCATTGTTTAGTGAGCTGGAATTTCAAACATATTGTGAATGATGTACGCATTGCAGGTTACAACAAAATAAATTATGAGCGTGGATTTAATACAATGGATATATTAACCCCTAAAGACCTAATGAATAATGAAAACAATTGCTGAAAAAACGATTGCTGACTTAGTGCCGCCCGTACATATTCCCGGCATTATGGAGCTTATTTATAAGAATAAGCGTAGCTTGGGACGCAAGCTTGCAAAGATGAACACGCGGGAGATGCTGGAATACTTTGAGGGTCGTCGTGCGGAAACTACCTTGTGGCCCAGCTCGGCGGAATTTCCTAAATAGCGAGGCATTAAAGCGTCATGGAAACAATAGCTTCGCTGCAAAACCCCCGCGTGAAGGGCATAGCGGCGCTTGCGGACAAAGCCCGCGAGCGCCGCGAAAGCGGCTTGTTCGTGCTGGAGGGTGCGCGGGAGCTGGGCTTGGCCTTGCAGGGGGGCTACCGGCTGCAAACGCTGCTGGTGTGCCGCGAGTTGTGGGGGGCGCACAGGCCGCTGCCCGTGGCGGCGCAGCACTTAGAGGTGTCGCCTGCGGTGTTTGAAAAGCTGGCCTACCGCGCGGGCAGCGACGGCCTGCTGGCGGTGGCCGAGCAGAAGGATTTGCGGACAGAGCGCCTGCACCTGTCGGGCAACCCGTTTGTGCTGGTGCTTGAGGCGGTGGAAAAGCCGGGCAACTTGGGCGCCATTTTGCGCACGGCAGATGCTGCCGGGGTAGATGCCGTGCTGGTGTGCGACCCGCAGTGCGACGTGTACAACCCCAACGTGGTGCGCTCCAGCGTGGGCTGCCTGTTCACCAATCAGGTGGCCTGCTGCACGTCGGGCGAGGCCTTGGCCTTCGTGCGCGGGCAGGGGCTGCGGGTGCTGGCGGCGGAGCTGCAAGCCTCGCGGTGGTACCACGAGGCGGATATGCGCAGCCCCTGCGCCGTGGTGGTGGGCGCCGAGGCCGACGGGCTTACGGACTTTTGGCTGGCCAACGCCGACGCGCGGATAAAAATACCGATGCGCGGCGCCATTGATTCGCTCAACGTGTCGGTATCCACCGCCGTGATTACGTTTGAGGCCATGCGGCAGCGGGGTTTTAGCAGCGGTGGGCAAACAGCAGTAGGGTAGCGGTGTCGTTTTATTTTATAACCTTATAAACAGAAAAAAACAAATGGGTAAGTATTTAGTAGCGGCCTTGGCGTTGATGCTCGTGTGCTCGCCGGCGCAGGCGCAGCGGAAAAAAAAGGGCGAGGAGGAGGAGCGCAGCAGCAAAAGCTTGGTGCGCATACAGCACGTGGAATCCGTGGAGCGGGTTGACTCCGGCAGCTTTTTGTACGCGCTTCCGCAGACGGTTTTTCGCCTGACGGTTACGGTGGAGCGCAGCATTTTCACGGCAGGCCCCTACGCGGCGTTTGCCGAAAAATACTTGGGCATTGCCGACGTGCAGGCGGAGAGTGCCACGCGCTACCGCATCAAAAGCGTGCAGCTGAGCAGCTGCGTGGAGGCCGACACGCGCTACATGTACATGGTGCGGCCTACCGACGGCGACGGCGCCCTCCTGAACTATTTGCAGCTTACGCGCGAGGGCCTCATCCTGCTGCCCGAAAAGTTTGCGCCGCCGGCCAGCGCAGGCAGCGTGCGCCCCTTTGCCGCCGCCCTTCCGCCGCTGTTCGCCAACGTGGGGGTCGAAACCATGTTTCGCGAGGTGCAGGCGCCGAGCGCGCCCGGCGCAACCCTTGCCGCCGACACCACGGGCGATGGCGAGGAGGAACAAGAGGAGGTGGAGCTGCCCGTAACCCTGACCGTGCAGGCCAAAACGCAGGAGGATAAGGCCGCGCAGCTGGCGCAGCTGATTTTCAACCTCCGCAAGCGCAAGTACGAGCTGGTTACGGGCGAGGTGGATGTCGCCTTTACGAGCAACGAGGGG
>JAITMY010000087.1 GCA_031290755.1 Prevotellaceae bacterium | reverse complement strand
TGTCTCCCCGATGCCGAAATTTGTCTCCCGCGAGCGCTCTTGGGAGCGCAGCGTAAAGGTATCAGGAATTTTGATGCTGGTACTTTTTGAATCAGAATGCAACGTACTTTAACATGGCAACGCCGCCGCAAACTTTTTCTTCGCGCTTTTGCCGTTGGGAGAAAAAAATTGCTACTTTTGTGCCGCCCCGCGCTTCGCTGCGGGACTTTCTTTTTTTGGCAGAGTGGGGGGATGGAGCTTACTATTTTTTTTGCATATCATGGACAAACCAAAAACCGTAGCCATACAGGGCATTCGGGGCGCGTTTCACGACGTGGCGGCGCAGAAGTACTTTGGGCCGGAGGTGCAGGTGGTGGAGTGCAGCACGTTTCGGGAGCTGGCGCGGAAGGCCGCGCAGGGCGAGGTGGACAGCGCCCTGATGGCCATCGAGAACACCATTGCGGGGGCGCTGCTGCCCAACTACTCGCTCATCCGCGAGCTGGGGCTGCGGGTGGTGGGCGAGGTGTACCTGCACATCCGGCAGCAGCTCATGGCGCTGCCGGGGGTGCCCCTGTCGGAGGTGCGCTACGTCCACTCGCACCACATCGCCATTGAGCAGTGCCGCGAGTACCTCGACACGCTGCCGCCGAGCATCACCGTGGTGGAAGCGAACGACACGGCGGAGTCGGCCAGAGACGTTGCCCGGCGGCAGCTGCGCGACACGGCGGCCATTGCCGGGCGGCAGGCCGCCGTGCTGTACGGCCTGCGCGTGATTGCGGAGGACATTCACACCTGCAAGCAGAACTTTACCCGCTTTCTGGCGCTGGAGCGCGCGCTGCGGGCGGACAGCTGCAACAACAAGGCCTCGCTCTGCTTCGAGGTGCAGCACCGCAGCGGGGCGCTGGCGCAGGTGCTCGGCATGTTCGCCGAGCTGGGCATCAACCTCACCAAGATACAGTCGGTGCCGATTATCGGCAAGCCTTACCAGTACTGGTTTTACGTGGACGTGGAGTGGCGCGAGGCCGAGGCCTACCGCAGCGCCGTGCAGCGGCTGGAGGCCTGCACGGTGGGCTGCTGCGTGCTGGGCGAGTACGCGCACGGGGCCTTCGGCGGCGAGGACGAGTTAGCCACGCAAAGCGCGCAAACGAAATGACCGTAACGCTTATAGGGGTTGGCCTGATGGGAGGCTCGGCAGCCATTGCGCTGCGCCGGTGCGGGTGGGCTACGCGCCTGCTGGGGGTGGACAGCAGCGCGGAGCACGCTGCGCAGGCGCTGTCGCTGGGCTTGGTGGACGAGGCGCTTCCGCTGGCCGAGGCGGTGCTGGCGGCAGACGTGGTGCTGCTGGCCATTCCGGTGAACGCCGCCCGCGGCCTGCTGCCCACCATTTTAGACCTGCTGCGGGACACCGCCGTGCTGGTGGACATGGGGTCAACCAAGAGCGGCATCTGCGGCGTGGCCCGCTCTCACCCCAAGCGGGCGCAGTACGTGGCCTCGCACCCCATGGCCGGCACGGAGTACTCCGGCCCCGCGGCTGCCGACGGCGCTGTCTTTGACGGGAAGAAGGCCATTGTCTGCGAGCAGCACCTCAGCGCCGACTTTGCGCTCAACCTCGCGCTGGCCATGTACCGCAAGCTCAACATGGAGGTGCTGTTCTACACCGACCCTGAGGCGCACGACCGCCACGTGGCCTACGTTTCGCACCTGTCGCACGCCAGCTCGTTCATGCTGGGGCTGACGGTGCTCGAGGTCGAAAAAAGCGACCGCCACATCTTCGACATGGCGGGCACCGGCTTCGCCTCCACCGTGCGCTTGGCCAAAAGCTCGCCCGAAACGTGGGCGCCCATTTTCATGCAAAACGCCGCCAGCGTGTCCTTCGCCTTAGGCCGGTACATCGAAAACCTACAGCAGTTTAAGCAGCGCATTGACACCGGCAACGCCGAGGGGCTGGCCGCCCTCATGGCGGAGGCCAACAAGATTAAAAAGATAATACAGTAGCCACATTAGCAAAAAACACAACATGAAAATTACCCTACCCACCTCTCCTATAGCCAACCACTTGGAGAACCCCCGCTGGCCGGTGCTCATTGCCGGGCCGTGCAGCGCCGAAAGCGAGGAGCAGCTGCTCGACACCGCCCGCCAGCTGAAGGCCTCGCAGCGCATCAGCTACTTCCGCGCCGGCGTTTGGAAGCCCCGCACGCGCCCCGGCTCGTTTGAGGGCATGGGCGAGGTGGCGCTCCGCTGGCTGCAAACCGTGAAGGCCGAAACCGGCCTGCCCACGGCGGTGGAGGTGGCCACCGCCGAGCACGCCGAGCTTGCGCTCAAGCACGGCGTGGACGTGCTGTGGGTGGGCGCCCGCTCGTCGGCCAACCCCTTTTCGGTGCAGGAAATCGCCGACAGCCTTCGGGGCACCGACGTGGTGGTGCTGGTGAAAAACCCCGTCAACCCCGACCTACAGCTGTGGGTGGGGGCGCTGGAGCGCATCCACCGCGCGGGCATCACCAAGCTGGCGGCCATCCACCGCGGGTTTTCGGCCTACGAGCAGTCGGTTTACCGCAACGAGCCGGTGTGGAACATGGCCATCGAGCTGAAAACGATATGCCCCACGCTGCCCATCATCTGCGACCCCAGCCACATTTCGGGCCGCCGCAGCTTGGTGCCGCTGGTGGCGCAAAAGGCGCTCGACCTGAACATGGACGGCCTGATGATAGAGGTGCACTGCGACCCCAGCGTGGCCAAGAGCGACGCCGAGCAGCAGCTCCTCCCCGCGGACTACGCGCAGCTGATATTCGCCCTCCAGCTGCGCGAAGTTACCTCCAGCAAGCCGGAGCTGCGCAACGAGCTGGACAGCTACCGCCAGCAGATTGACCTGCTCGACGACACCATTTTTGAAACCCTGTCGAAGCGCATGGCCATGTCCCAAAAGATAGGGCAGTACAAGAAGGACAACAACCTGATGGTGTTGCAGCTCAACCGCTGGGAGGATATTCTGGAGCAGCGCAGCCGGCTGGCCGCCGCAATGGGGCTAAGCAGCGAGTTTGCCAAGCGCCTGCTGGTGCTCGTCCACGAGGAGTCTATCAACCTGCAAACGGAGATAATGAACAGCTGACAAAGGGCACGCGGGTAGCGGCGTGCCCCGCAGGCCTACGTTAAGAACTGGAACAAGTCCTGCTGGCTGTTGAGGTATTCGTACACGATGTTGCGCTCGCTCATGCGGGCAATGAGGCCGTCGAAGTCTTCCTTTTGGCGCAGCTCGACGCCGATAACGGCAGGCCCCTTTTCGCGGAAGTGCTTTTTGCGGTACTCGAAGTGGGTGATGTCGTCGCAGGGGCCAAGCACGTGCTCCAGAAACTCGCGCAGGGCGCCCGCCCGCTGCGGGAAGCGCACCACAAAGTAGTGCTTCAGCCCCTCGTACAGCAGCGAGCGCTCCTTGATTTCCTCCATGCGCGTGATGTCGTTGTTGCTGCCGCTCACCACGCACACAACGGTTTTTCCCTTGATTTGCTCCCTGTAAAAATCCAGCGCGGATATGGCGATGCCCCCCGCCGGCTCTACCACGATGGCGCTTTCGTTGTAGAGCTGGAGGATGGTGGTGCAGATTTTTCCCTCGGGCACGAGCACCACGTCGTCGAGCACCTCCTTGCAAATGGCAAAGGTCAGGTCGCCGGGGCGGCGCACGGCCACGCCGTCGGCAAAGGTGTCGATGTGCTGGAGCGCGACAATCTCCCCCGCATCCAGCGAGGCCTTCATGCAGGCGGCGCCCACAGGCTCTACGCCGATAATTTTGGTGTCGGGGCTGATGCTCTTGAACACGCTCCCCACGCCTGCCGCCAGCCCGCCGCCGCCGATGGGCACAAAGAGGTAGTCGATGGGCTGCTCGGTGTTGTTCAGAATGTCGAGGCCTACCGTGGCCTGCCCTTCTATCACCTTTTCGTCGTCGAACGGGTGGATGAAGGTGCTCTGGTGGTCGGTGCAGAACTTGACGGCCTCGGCGTAGGCATCGTCGAAGGTGTCGCCCACCGAAACGATTTCGATGTTGGCCTTGCCGAACATTTTCACCTGCTTCACCTTTTGGTTGGGCGTGGGCGTGGGCATAAAGATGGTGCCCCTGATGCCCAGAGCGTTGCAGGCAAAGGCCACGCCCTGCGCGTGGTTGCCGGCGCTGGCGCACA
>JAITMY010000065.1 GCA_031290755.1 Prevotellaceae bacterium | reverse complement strand
AAAGAAAAATTGCAGTGAGGGTGTTGTTTTTTGAAGATTTTTTATTATACTCCGCGCGAGGCTATGTGTGTGTGTGTGTGTGTGTGTGTGTGTGTACAAACATTGGGTTTCCGGAGGGCACCTCTGGGAACTCAACGTGGATGCGGTATGTAGAAGGCCATTTTTCATAGTCCTTATCAGCATTAGGTTTTAAAAATGTTCAAACAGCGACACTTGCCAACAGCGATTTCAGAAATGCGGTACAAAAGTATTGATAATTTTGACATCTATAGTGGCTGGATTGAAATGCAACAAACTTTAACGTATTGGGGGCGGTGGAAGGAGCGGCTTCCCGCGGCGCCTGCAAACTTTTTCTTGCCCAAAAAGCGAAAAGAGGGCTTTTTGGCCGATTTTTTTTATCTTTGCGCCTTAGTATATTTTTTCAATGACCAAAAAAACGCAAACATTAGCCGACGGCGCTGCCGCGAAGCAGCCGCTCTACAGCGCCGTAGCGGAAGCGATGCTGGACAAAAAGGCGCAGAACGTGCTGAGCCTCGACCTCAGCCGCATCGAGGGCGCCGTTGCCAGCTACTTTGTGCTCTGCCACGCCGACTCCACCACGCAGGTGCTGGCCATTGCCGAAAGCGTGGAGGAGCACGTGCGCCAAACGCTCGGCGAAAAACCCGTGCGGCGCCAAGGCTTTGAAAACTCGCTGTGGATAGTGCTCGACTACGTGGACGTGGTGGCGCACATCTTCCAAACCGAGCTGCGCAGCTTCTACCGCCTCGAAGACCTTTGGGCGGACGCCGGGCAGGAGGCGCACGAGGACGCCCCGCCAGCGCCGAAGACAAGGGCTACGAAAAAGCCTAACGTAATTTCTTGAACCTTACGAATACAATGGAGCCAAATAACCAAAAAATACCGCCGCCCCCCGCGCCGAGAGGCAAAAGCAGCAACATCTGGGTGTACGTCCTGATCATTGCCGGCATAGTGGGCATTCAGCTGTTCAACCACGCGGGCAGCCCCGCGGAAACGACATGGCGCGAGGTGCGCACAAAAATGCTGGCCGACGGCGACATCAACAAGCTGGTGCTGATAACCAACACGGGCAAGGTGGAGGTGTACCTCAAGCCCGACCGCATAGAGAAGTACCAGAGCAGCTTCAATGGCACCTTCACCTCGCCCGCCCGCCAAGGCCCCCACTTCTTCTTTGCCATAGGCGACTTCAAGGTGTTTGAGGACAACCTTGCGCAGGCGCAGAAAAGCATGCCGGAGGAGCAGCGCGTGGAGCCGCTCTACGACGAGCACTCCGACTTCCTTGGCGGCATCTTCCGCTTCCTGTGGCCGGTGATCATTATGTTCGTGCTGTGGTCGCTGCTCATGCAGCGCACCGGCGGCGGCGGCATGGGCGGCGGCATCTTCAGCATCGGCAAGTCCAAGGCGCAGCTGTTTGACAAGGACAGCAAGGTGCGCATCACCTTTAGCGACGTGGCCGGCCTCGAGGAGGCCAAGGTGGAGATTATGGAGATAGTGGACTTCCTCAAAAACCCGAAGCGCTACACCGACCTCGGCGGGAAAATCCCCAAGGGCGCCCTGCTGGTAGGCCCCCCGGGCACCGGCAAAACCCTGCTGGCAAAGGCCGTGGCCGGCGAGGCCGCCGTGCCCTTCTTCTCGCTCTCCGGCTCGGACTTCGTCGAAATGTTTGTGGGCGTAGGCGCCTCGCGCGTGCGCGACCTCTTCAAGCAGGCCAAGGAGAAGGCGCCCTGCATCATCTTCATCGACGAGGTTGACGCCATTGGCCGCGCCCGCGGCAACAAGGCAGCCTTTGTTACCAACGACGAGCGCGAAAACACCCTCAACCAGCTGCTCACCGAAATGGACGGCTTTGCCACCAACTCCGGCGTGATCATTCTGGCCGCCACCAACCGCGCGGACATCCTCGACCGTGCGCTGCTCAGGGCAGGGCGCTTCGACCGCCAAATCCACGTTGACTTGCCCGACATGAAGGAGCGCCTCGAAATATTCAAGGTGCACCTGCGCGGCCTGAAGCTGGCCGAGGGCTTCGAGATAGACTTCTTGGCCAAGCAAACCCCCGGCTTTTCGGGCGCAGACATCGCCAACGTGTGCAACGAGGCCGCGCTCATCGCCGCCCGCAAGCTGAAGCCCAACATCGACAAGCAGGACTTTCTCGACGCCGTTGACCGCATTATCGGCGGGCTGGAGAAGAAGAACAAAATCATTTCGCAGGAGGAAAAGCGCACCATCGCCTACCACGAGGCCGGCCACGCCACGGTGAGCTGGCTGCTGGAGCACGCCAACCCCCTTATTAAGGTAACCATCATCCCGCGCGGGCGCTCGCTGGGGGCAGCGTGGTACCTGCCCGAAGAGCGGCAGATTACCACGCAGGAGCAGCTGATGGACGAAATGGCCGCTATCTTGGGCGGGCGGGCCTCGGAGGAGTTGACCTTCCGTAAAATTTCGACGGGGGCGCTCAACGACTTGGAGCGCGTAACCAAGCAGGCCTACTCCATGATTGCCTACTTTGGCATGAGCGCCAAGCTGCGCAACCTGAGCTACTACGACTCGACAGGGCAGGAGTACTCGTTCTCGAAGCCCTACAGCGAGCATACGGCCACGACCATCGACGACGAGGTGCAGGCCTTGATAGATAAGGCCTACAAGCTGGCCAAGCAGGTGCTGGTGCAGCACAAAAAAGGCTTGAAAACGGTGGCGGAGCTGCTGCTCGAGCACGAGGTTATTTTCAGCGAAGACTTGGAGAAGGTGTTCGGCAAGCGCAAGCACGACTCGCGCGAGCTGAGCGCCCTGATTAGCGCCGAGGCAAGCGCTGCGCCTGCCGACGAGCCATCCCCTGCCGACACGCCGGAGGAGGGAGGCAAGCGCAGGCGCCGCAGGCCCAAGGAGGCCGCGGCAGCTGGCAATGGCGAGGAGGGCGCACCGCCGCGGGCCGAGGCCACGCCGCCGATGAAGGAGCAGTCGCTGTTCGACGACCTCCTGCCGCCGCTGCCGCCTAAGCCCGCGGAAAGCGAGGAGAAGCCGCCGGAGGAGAATGATGGTGCAACGAATGTAGTCGCTTAGCATTTTCGGCAATGGAAAAAGACTGGGTAAAAGTATATGCCTCGGCCAACCTCGTAGAGGTAGAGATGGTTAAGCAGTACCTTGAGGCAGAGGGCATTTATGCGGTGGCGCTGAACCTTCGCGATTCGTCGTATGGCTTTGGCGAGTGCGGGCTGTACGTGCACGAATCGCACAAGGAGGCTGCCACCAAGTGTATCACCCAACCCACAGGAGCGTATGAAGCTGAATAATTTACTCGTAAGGTCGCTTTCGGGCGCGGTTTTTGTGGCGCTCATATTAGCTCCGCTCTGCCTGCGCTGCCCGTCGGCCTTTGCCGTGGTGATGCTCGCCGCCATGCTGGTGTCAATGGTCGAGCTTTACCGCATCGCTCAGCAGCTAAGCGCACAGCCCCAGCGCACCGCAGGCTTAGCGGGCGGGGTGCTGCTGTTCGCGGCCTGCTACGCCCACTCGTTTGGCCTGCTGGGGCAGCCCTATGACCAAGCGCTGCTCTACCTCATGGCGCCCATGTCTGCCTTCATATTCTTTGCCGAGCTGTTTCGCAAAAAGAGCGCCCCCTTTACCAACATCGCCTACACCATCTTGGGCGTTGTGTACGTTGCGCTGCCGTTTTCGCTGATGAGCGTGGTGTACGCGGCAGCTGGGGCAAGCGTTATGTGCTGCTTCTTTTTGCTGCTTTGGGCCAACGACACCTTCGCCTACCTCTTTGGCATGACCTTTGGCAAGCGCCGCCTGTTCCCCAGCATTTCGCCAAAAAAATCGTGGGAGGGCTGCGTCGGCGGGTTTCTTTCGGTGCTGGCGCTGGCCTACGGGCTGCACCGGCTGCTGGACGTAGCGCTTGTGCACCTGCTATGCTTGGGGGTCATCATTTCGGCTACGGCGGTGCTGTCGGATTTGGTAGAGTCCATGCTCAAGCGCAGCGCCAACCTCAAGGATTCGGGCGCCATCATGCCGGGGCATGGCGGCCTGCTCGACCGCTTCGACGCCGCCCTGCTGTCGCTGCCCGTGGTGTGGGCTTACGTGCATGTTTTTATGCTGTAACAAAAAAAGGAGCTGATATGACTATTCACAAGGAGGGAACGGCAACCATCATCGTAACGCTTGTTGCGCTGGCAGCTCTTTGCACAGCGGTGTTTTACGCTACCGGCGCGGCCACTGCGGGCTACCTGACGCTGGCGGCCTCCGCTGTTTTTTTTGGGTTCATCGTGCGCTTCTTTCGTATGCCGCGCCGCCCTCTGCTGCACGACGAGCAGGCCGTGTTTGCCCCCTGCGATGGCAAAATGGTGGTCATTGAGGAGGTTTACGAGCCGGAGTGCCTGAAGGCAAAGGCGCTACAGCTATCCATTTTCATGTCGCCCAACAACGTGCACGCGAACTTCTACCCCGTGTCGGGCGAGGTGGAGTATGTGAAGTACCACCCCGGCAAATACTTGGTGGCGTGGCACCCGAAGGCCTCCACCAAAAACGAGCGCACCACGGTGGTGCTCAACACCGGTAGGGCGCAGGTGCTGTGCCGCCAGATAGCCGGCGCGGTGGCGCGGCGCATCGTGTGCTACGCTCGGCAGGGGCAGGCCGCGCAGCAGAATGCCCAGCTGGGTTTCATCAAGTTCGGCTCGCGGGTGGACGTGTTCTTGCCGCTTTCGGCCAAGGTCGAAGTGCAGCTGGGGCAGCCTGTGCGCGGTACGCAGACGGTGCTGGCAAGGTTTTGAGCGTTGAACTTAAACGGTTGAATTATGAACAGGCTTGCGCGATACATCATCATGGCCGCCGTTACGGCGGCTGTTTTGCTCATGGTTTGGTACTTCCAAAACATCGTAACCTACGTGCTCATCGCCGCCGTGCTGTCGCTCATCGGCAAGCCGCTGATGGACGTGCTCGCCGGCCTGCACTACAAGAAGCTGCGCCTGCCGCGGGTGCTCTGCGCAGCCCTCACGCTGGTTTCCATTTGGCTACTCTGCGTACTTTTTTTCTACACCTTCATCCCCCTCATTGCCCAGCAGCTCAACGAGCTTGGGCAGGTGGACGTGGCGGCCATTGCCTCCCAGCTCGACGCGCCGCTGCGCAGCTTCGATGAGCTGGTGCGCAGGGCTATCTCCGACTCCGATTTCTCTGTGCAAAACCTGCTACAGCACGAGCTGGGCAAGCTGATAGGCATATCGGAGGTGAGCCGGCTCTTCGGCTCGCTGGCCACCACCATCAAGAGCATGGCCATTGCCATCTTCGCCATTTCGTTCATCACCTTCTTCTTCCTCAAGGAGGACGGGCTTTTTTTTCAGTCCATCGTTCTCCTTTCCCCGCAGCGCTACGAGGCCAACATCAAGCGTGCGCTCACCTCTGTAACGAAGCTTTTGGTGCGCTACTTTGTCGGCATTTTTTCCGACATCCTCTGCGTGATGACCATGCTCACGCTGGGGCTTACGTTCGTGGCAGGCTTCACCCTTCAGCAGGCGCTGCTGATAGGCTTGCTGGCGGGCGTTCTCAACGTTATCCCCTACGTGGGGCCGCTGGTGGGCTGTGCGCTGGGGGGCGCCATCGGCATAGTTACGGCGGTCAACACCGGGGTACCCTTTGCCCCCATCGCGTTCAAGATGCTCGCCGTGTTCCTCGCCGTGCAAGCCATTGACGCCGCAGCGCTACAGCCCTTCATCTACTCCAACAGCGTGAAGGCGCACCCGCTGGAGATATTTTTGGTCATCCTCATCGCGGGCAGCATAGGCGGCATACTCGGTATGCTCATTGCCATACCCACCTACACGGTGGTGCGCGTGTTTGCCAAGGAGTTTTTCAACAACCTGCGCGTGGTGCGCAAGCTCACGGAGAAGATTTGAGGGCGCTACTGATTCCACCGCACCGACTCCATTAGGATTCGGATGTCCTCGGTGATAAATTCGATTACGGGCGCAAGGGAGTCGCGGTTGGGCTGGATGTTGAAGTACAGCGAGCCGCGCAGAAAATTTCTCACGCTGTCGGTTACGTAAAACTGCACGTTGCAGGCGGCGTTGCCCTCCAGCTCGTAGAGGTAGCCAAAAGTCTTTCCGTTGCTGCTCACAAAGCGCTGCTGCGTGATGCCGTCGGCCTTGACGGTGTGCTTGTAAACCAAAAAGTGTACGTCCTCAATCAGCTTATCAAAGTTGCCGCGCACGGGCTTGTAGCTCAGGTAAATTTTGGCGTTGTACTGCGCAAAGTCAACGTCGAGCCAGTAGGGGTCGCTGCTTGGGCTGGTGTTGGGTATGGCCGTGGCATACGTTGGTATGCTGAAGGTGTAGGGGTAGTTTTTCAGGTTAAGCGTGGTGTAGGTGTGCTCGGCGGGCAGCGATATGCGGTAGTACCCGCGGGGCTTGGGGATGCCCTGCTGGTTGTTGTTGCACGCGCAAAGCAGCGCCGCAGCGCAAATGGCCGCAGCGAGGCAGGCGGCGTGGCCGATGAAGGAGTGGGGTGTTTTCACGTTGGTGCGGTCTTGTTATGCTTTAGTTTTAGGTTCTTTTTTATCGTCGAAGGCCACGTGCACCTTTTGAATCCGCCGTCGCTCAAAGGCGGCGACCTTGAAGGTGGTGCCTCGGTAGCAGATTTCTTCGCCCTGCACCGGAAAGTCGCCCTTGAGCTCCAGCAGCGCACCGGCAAGCGTTTCGGCGCTGCCGGCAATGCTGTCAAAGTAGGTGTCGGACAAGTCCATCAGCTTGCAAAAATCGTTGAGCAGCGTTTTCCCTTCAAAGATGTAGGTGCCGTCGCTTTGCCGCTTGTAGGGCAGCTCTTCGCGGTCGGATTCGTCGGAAATCTCGCCCACAATCTCCTCCAAAATATCTTCGAGGGTAACGATGCCCGAGCTGCCGCCGTACTCGTCCACAACGATGGCTAAGTGGTTTTTCTGCGCCTGAAACTCTTCGAGCAGGTCGTTCAGCTTCTTGTTTTCGGGCACGAAGTACGGCGGGCGCACCAGCTTCTGCCACGCAAAATCTTTCTCGTCCAAGTATTGCAGCAGGTCTTTGATGTAGAGGATGCCCTTCACGCTGTCGAAGCTGTCCTCGTACACCGGCAGGCGCGAGTACTCCCACTTCACTATCAGCTGGCGCAGCGTAGCAAAGTCGGCGTTGATGTCCATTGCCACCACGTCAACGCGCGGCGTCATGATGTCGTGCACGTCGATGTTGCCGAACTTCACGATGCCTTTCAGTATCCTTCTGTCCTCGGCGCTCTGCGTGCGCGTTACGTTGAGCGCGTTGGAGAGGTCGCCGATGGAGAGGTTGTTGGCGTGGATGAACTTCACCCGCCGGTTGGCCCACGAGGTGATTTTGGTGAGCCAAAAGTTGAACGGGTAGGTGGCCACGGAGAGCGCGTACAGCGGCAGCGCCATGGTGGTAACCACGGAGAGCGTGTTGTAGCGGGCGTATATCTTGGGTAGGATTTCGCCGCACAGCAGCAGGACAAAGGTAACGACGACGGTCTCAAAGATGAACCCGAACAGCGCGGAGTGCACCACAAAAACTGTCTGCATGAAAAAAGTGGCAAGCACCACAAGGGCTACGTTGGCCACGTTGTTGATGAGCAGAATGCAGCTCAGCAGGCGGTCGGGGTGTTGCAGCAGCAGCATGGCCAGCTTAGAGGCCCTGCTGCGCCCGCTTTTGATGCGGCTCACGTCGCTGTGCGAGAGCGAAAAGTAGGCCGCCTCCGAGCCGGAGGCCAAGGCCGAAACGCTTAGCAGCGCTGCCAGCAGCAGCCCGACAACAACCACAACGAGAACGGAAAAATCTTGCCGAAGGGCGATAACGCTAAGCAGCGAGGAAATATCGTTTTCCAAAGTACAAAGGTTTAGTTAAACAAACTAACGTCAAGCCTTACGCCTAACTACGCTCCTGCAAAGGTAATAAAAATACCGTAGCTTGCTTCACGCTGGCTAAGATGTTAGCGACGTTAACGTTATGTAATTCATCTATGTTAATTTTACTGGCTTCGCTTGCAAAGGTACGATTTAATTTTTACTTTTGGGCTTATTTGTAGATAACGAGAGTAAAATTCAAACCAAACAAACGCTATGATTTATTCGCATGAAGTAGAGCACCAGTGCGTGGTGAAGCAAGGACACATGCACGGTGCCGCCCCGATACCCGAAGAGGGTAAGTGGGTAAAATCGAAGGAGGTGAAAGACATCTCAGGCCTCACGCACGGCGTGGGCTGGTGCGCCCCGCAGCAGGGCGGCTGCAAGCTTACGCTGAACGTGAAGGAGGGCATCATCGAGGAGGCGCTGATAGAAACCATTGGCTGCTCGGGCATGACCCACTCCGCGGCAATGGCCGCCGAGGTGCTGCCGGGCAAAACTATCCTTGAGGCGCTCAACACCGACTTGGTGTGCGACGCCATCAACACCGCCATGCGCGAGCTGTTCCTGCAAATTGCCTACGGGCGCACGCAAAGCGCCTTCAGCGAGGGCGGCCTGCCCGTCGGCGCAGGGCTTGAGGACTTGGGCAAGGGGCTGCGCTCGCAGGTGGGCACCATGTTTTCGACCAGCGCCAAGGGCGTGCGCTACCTCGAAATGGCCGAGGGCTACACCAACCGCATGGCGCTCGACGCCGAGGGGGAGGTTATCGGCTACGAGTTTGTCCACCTCGGCAAAATGATGGACGCCATCAAAAAGGGTACCGATGCGAACGAGGCGCTCAAGAAGGCAACCTCTACCTACGGACGCTTCGCCGAAGCTGCAAAGTACGTTGACCCCAGGGTGGAATAATTTTTTTGAATTTTTGAATTTTTAAAACTTGAACTAAAACTATGGCACTATTTGAAAGCTACGATAGGCGCATCAAGCAGGTAACTGCGGCGCTCAACCAGTACGGAATAAAAGACCTCGATGAGGCAAAAAAGATTTGCACGGATAAGGGCATTGACGCCTACCAGATGTGCAAGGACATTCAACCCATTGCGTTTGATAACGCCGGGTGGGCCTACGTGGTAGGCGCCGCCATTGCCATCAAAAAGGGTTGCAAAAAGGCTGCCGAGGCTGCCGAGGCTATCGGCATTGGCCTGCAAGCCTTCTGCATCCCCGGCTCGGTGGCCGACGACCGCAAGGTGGGCATTGGCCACGGCAACCTCGCCGCCATGCTGCTGCGCGAGGGCACCAAGTGCTTCGCCTTCCTCGCGGGGCACGAGAGCTTTGCGGCAGCCGAGGGCGCCATTGGCATTGCCAAGTCGGCCAACCGCGTGCGCAAAGAGCCGCTGCGCGTAATCCTCAACGGGCTGGGCAAGGACGCCGCCATGATTATCTCGCGCGTGAACGGCTTTACCTACGTGCAAACGCAGTTTGACTACGGCACCGGCGAGCTGAAGGTGGTGCGCACCAAGGCCTACTCCGACGGCGAACGCGCCAAGGTGAAGTGCTACGGCGCCGACGACGTGCGCGAGGGCGTGGCCATCATGCGCAGCGAGGGCGTGGACGTGTCCATCACCGGCAACTCCACCAACCCCACGCGCTTTCAGCACCCTGTGGCCGGCACCTACAAAAAGGAGTGCATGGAGCAGGGCAAAAAGTACTTCTCGGTGGCCTCGGGCGGCGGCACAGGCCGCACCCTGCACCCCGACAACATGGCTGCCGGCCCTGCCTCCTACGGCATGACCGACACGATGGGGCGCATGCACGGCGACGCGCAGTTTGCCGGCTCCTCGTCCGTGCCGGCGCACGTGGAGATGATGGGCTTCCTCGGCATGGGCAACAACCCTATGGTGGGCGCTACCGTGGCCGTGGCCGTGGCCGTGGAAGAGGCAATGAAGTAGCAGCAACGATTGCTTGTACACCACTACCCTCACCTGCCGCCTTCGCTCGGTGCGCTGGCGGCCACCACCGGCTCGTTTGACGGCGTGCACCGTGGCCATGTGGCCGTGCTGCAAACCTTGCTGCGCGTGGCCTCCGAGCGCTGCCTGCCCTCGTGCGCGGTAACTTACGAGCCGCACCCGCGCATTGCGCTGGGCAAGGAGCCTGACTTGCACCTGCTTTGCAGCAGCCGCGAGAAGCTGCGCCTGCTGGCCTCGCAGGGCGTTGACCATGCGGTGGTAATCCCCTTCACCCAAGCGCTGGCCGGCATGTCGCCCGATGACTTCTTTGCAAGCTACCTTGTCAACGCGCTGCACACCCAAGCGCTGGTGGTGGGCTTCGACCATAGCATGGGCAAGGGCACGTCGGCTAACTTTGAAAAAATAAGGGCGATGGGGAACCGCCACGGCGTGGCGGTGCACGTGGTCAACCCCTACCTGCGTGGCGACCTGAAGGTCAGCGCAACGCAAATTCGCACCGCCCTACAGCAGGGCGACGTGGCCGCGGCCAACGACATGCTGGGCTACCCCTACGCCATTAGCGGCGAGGTGGTTAAGGGCAGGCAGATAGGGCGCACTATCGGCTACCCCACGGCCAACATCCGGCTTGACTTTGCGCAAAAAGTGCTGCCCAAAGACGGGGCATACGCCGTGCACGTGCTGCTGAACGGCAAGCGCTACGGCGGAATGCTGAACGTCAGCATGGGGGCGCTGAACCACGAGGGCGCCCTGTGCGTGGAGGTGCACATGTTCAATTTTTCCGCAGAAATTTACGGCAGCACCCTCACCATTTGCTTGGTTGGCAGGCTGCGCAACGTAGCGCCCATGCCCTCCTTGGATGCCCTCAAGGCGCAGCTGGGGCGCGATGCGCTGCAAGCCAAGCAGCTGCTGCCGGACACCCTGCGCTAACCACCTCAGCGGGCATGTCAAATCCTTACTTTCGCTTCAAGCAGTTTACCATACGTCAGGAGCAATGCTCCATGAAGGTGGGCACCGACGGCGTGCTGCTGGGCGCGTGGGTGAGGGTGGGGGAGGGGCTGCCGCTGCGCATCCTCGACGTGGGCAGCGGCACTGGCCTGATTGCCATCATGCTGGCGCAGCGGGCGCCCTTAGCGCAGGTGGACGGCGTGGAGCTTGACGAAGCCGCTTGCTTGCAGGCGCAGCAAAACGCGCTGGCCAGCCCTTGGCCGCGCCGCCTCCGCTTTGTCCACCGCAGCTTCAACGCGCCGGAGCAGGGCGCTGCGCCGCGCTACGACCTCGTTGTTGCCAACCCGCCCTACTTCAGGCAGGCGCTGCTGTCGCCCAACGCGAAGCGCAACGCTGCCCGACATGCCAACGACCTTACGCACGAAGACCTGATTGGCGGTAGCCTGCGCCTGCTCGCTCCGCAGGGGCGGCTGGCGGTGGTGCTGCCGTGGGCGGAGGGCAACGCCTTTGCTGCCCTCGCCGCAGGCCACGGCCTGCACTGCATCCGGCGGACGCGCGTTTTTCCTAAGCCCGACAAGCCTGCCAAGCGGCTGCTGCTCGAATTTGCGCGGGAGGAATGGGCGACAGAGGAGGGAGACCTGTACGTAGAGGGCGCCGCCGTCGGCGCCTACACCGACGAGTATAGGCGGCTGACCGGAGATTTTTACCTGAAGTTTTAGCGTGGCCTGCGCCGGCGGGCTACTGTGCGTTCGTTTTCTTCATGGCAATCAGCGCGGCGCCGTAGGCGCCCATCAGCTCCGGTATCTTGCTGCACGTAACCCTTTTGCCGGTTACTACCTCCAAAGCTCGCTGAATGGAGGCGTTTTTGAAGGCGCCGCCCTGCACCACGATGTGGTCGCCAAGCTCGTTCAAATCGCTAAACTTCAGCACCTTGTACAGGCAGTTTTTGATGACGGAGTAGGAAAGCCCCGCGGCAATATCAGCCGTGCTGGCTTTTTCGCGCAGCGACTGCTTCACCTTTGAGTTCATGAACACCGTGCAGCGCGTGCCCAAGTCGCAGGGTTGGTCGGCGGTGCAGGCCAGCGCGGCGAACTCCGGCGCCGTGTAGCCCAGCGACTTCCCGAACGTTTCGACAAACGAGCCGCAGCCCGACGAGCAGGCCTCGTTGAGCTCCACGCGGCTGATTTCGCCGTTCTTGATGAAGATGGCCTTCATGTCCTGCCCCCCAATGTCGAGCACAAAGGTGATTTCGGGGTTCAGGTAGTGCGCTGCCGTGTAGTGCGCAATGGTTTCCACCACGCCGTGGTCAATGCCAAAGGCGGCGCGGATTAAGTCCTCTCCGTAGCCCGT
Organism: Prevotellaceae bacterium; assembly: GCA_031290755.1. Lineage (GTDB taxonomy): Bacteria > Bacteroidota > Bacteroidia > Bacteroidales > UBA932 > JAITMY01. The sequence continues at coordinate 1,764 of JAITMY010000065.1, read as the reverse complement.
TACCGTGCTGCCGACCACGCTCAGCTCCCTGCCGGCGGCGGCCAGCTCGTCGGCGAAGCCCTGCAAGCCGCTCTTCACCGCGTTCAGCGGGTTGCCGTCGTTGTGCGCGTAGTACTTGTAAATGAGCTCCTTCCCCTCGCCAATGATGGCAATCTTGGTGGTGGTCGAGCCGCTGTCGATGCCCACGTAGCACTTGCTCCCCCTGTAGTCCGCCGGCGAAACCTTGCGCACCAGCTCCACTTCCTTCTCGTGCAGCAGCCAGTGCTCGCGCTCCTCGTCGCTGGCAAAGAGCTGGGGCAGAACGTTCTTGCGCAGCACCACCGTTGCCTGCGCCTCCTCCACGCGCCGCCGCAGCGCGTCGATGCTCACCTCCAAGCGGGTGGCCTCCATGAGCGCGGCCCCCGACGCCGACACGATTTCGGGGTGCTCGGCGTTCACCACGTCGCTGGGCAAAAGGTGCATGGCCTTGAGGAAAAAATCTTTGAGCGAGGGCAAAAACGAAAACGGCCCTCCGCAGAACATCACCCTGGGCGCAATGTCGCAGGCGCGCGCCAGCGTGTTCATGGTCTGCATGGCCACCGCGTGGAACACCGAGGCCACGATGTCGCCCTTGGGCGCCTCGCGGCTAATGAGGTTCTGCACGTCTGTTTTGGCAAACACGCCGCAGCGCGAGGCAATGGAGTAAATCGTGGGGTTGGGCGTTACGTGCAGGTTCAGCTCCTCAATGGGGATGCCCAGCAGCACGGCCATTTGGTCGATAAAGGCGCCCGTGCCGCCGGCGCAGCTGCCGTTCATGCGGATGTCCGGCTGCCGGTCCATGTGGAAAAAAATCATCTTCGAGTCCTCGCCGCCCAAGTCCACCAAGGTGCGCACCCCCGCGTACTTCTCAAAGATGAGGCGCGAGGCCGCCACCACCTCCTGCACGAAGGGGATTTTGGCCATCTCCGAAATGCCCATGCCCGCCGAGCCGGTAACCATGGCGCTTACCTGACAGCAGCCCAGCTGCTCCCTGATCTCGTCGAAGAACGAGCAAACGACCTCCGTAATCTTCGTGTTGTGCCGGCGGTAGGCATGGTAAACCAGCTGCCCCTGGGCATCAAAAACGGCGATCTTTGCCGTCGTCGAACCAACGTCTAAGCCAAGCTTATATATCATTCCTAATGAAAAATTTCTGAATTCAAGCAGGGTAAAGGTTGCAGGGCCTACTGGCAACGTTTTCCCCTAAACACACAACTACCTCAAAACCCGTAAGGTTTTGAGGTAGTAAGAACGTGCGTGCTACACGAAGCGGTTATTAGCAGCCTTCCAATGTGTATTTGCCACTCTTGCCTGTTGCTTCGGTGGTACCAGCATCTGCACCCGTAACGTCTGCTCCCTCGCTAGGTTTGCTCGCACAGCCATCGGTATAAACAACCGAGGGTACTTTGCTCCCACTCACCAACTTCACATACACCTTGCAGGTGCACGCTGCCGGAGTTTCCTTTTCGTCGTCACCACAAGCAGTAACGAACGCCGCTGCGCCACACACGAGCGCCATTGCCATAAATACTTTTTTCATAGTTTTTTTTGTTTTTAGAGTTTAAAATGTTTCACTACGGCCACAAATATAGAATAAAAAATCATACGTGGTACCGCTTTTAACTATTTTTTTTATAGAAAAAAATAAAATACTTATTTTCAGTGTATTAGATAGGCTGTGCGCGTGCACGCAAGCGATGCAGCTATCACTTTTTCGGCCAAAAATGCTATCTTTGACGAAAAAAT